>CAZNZG010000157.1:0-8317 GCA_964577455.1 uncultured Gemmatimonas sp.
CCAATGCCTACATCGGCTCCACGCCGATCGTGGAAGCGCTGCAGCAGGGGGCCAACGTGGTGGTCACCGGCCGCAGCACGGATACGTCGCTCACGATGGCGCCACTGCGTCATGAGTTCGGCTGGGCGGCAGACGATTGGAACGCGCTGGCAGCAGGCATCGTGGCCGGACACATCCTCGAGTGTGGCGCGCAGTGCAGCGGCGGCAACTGCCTGCACGAGTGGCGTGACATCCCCGACCTGGCCAATGTGGGCTATCCGATCGCCGAAGCGCGCGCCGATGGCAGCTTCGTCATCACCAAGCATCCCGGGACCGGTGGTCGCGTGAGTGTGCCGAGTGTGACGGAGCAGCTGGTCTACGAGATGGGCGACCCCCATGCGTACATCACGCCGGATGTCGTGGCCGATTTCACCAGCATCCGTCTCGCTGCCGACGGCGAGAATCGAGTGCGGGTGCACGGCATTACGGGGACGCACCCCACGCCGTTCCTCAAGGTCTCGATCGCGTATCGTGCGGGATTCAAGGCGGTGGGCTCTCTGGTCTACTCATGGCCCGACGCCATGGAGAAGGCACAGCTCGCGGACCGGGTGCTGCGTGAGCGTCTCGACCGACTGGGGCTGCGCTTCGATCAGGTCCTCAGTGAATTCGTCGGCGCGACGGCGACGCACGGTCCGCTGGCGGGTGACGGGCGAGATGCCCCCGAGGTGCAGTACCGCATCGGCGTCCGTGGTGGCGATCGTGCAGCCGTCGAGCGTTTCACGCGGGAGATCGCGCCGCTCGTGCTCAATGGACCGGCGAGTGTCACCGGTTTCGCCGGTGGTCGCCCGAAGGTCGAGGAAATCGTGGCCTACTGGCCCGCGCTGCTGGACAAGCGCGCCGTGTCCACCGCCGTCACCATCGTGGAGTAACCCATGCAGGTACGCTTGCTCGATATTGCGCACGCGCGCAGCGGGGACAAGGGCGACACGGCCAACGTCGGCGTGATTGCGCTCCGCCCGGAGTGGTATCCGCTGCTCGAGAAGTATGTGACCCGAGACGCCGTGGCGGCTCACTTCGCCGGACAGCTCACCGGCGATGTCGTACGCTTCGAACTCCCCAATCTCAGGGCGCTCAACTTCCTCCTGCATGGTGCATTGGATGGCGGCGGTACGCTGTCGCTCAAGACCGACGCGCAGGGCAAGGTCTATTCCACGGCACTGCTGCGCATGGTGATCGACGTGTCCGACACCGAAGCGCATGCCGCAGGACTCGCGAGCACGTCGTGATTCCGCGGGCGAGGATCGCGCTGATAGCGCTGGGGGTGATCGCCTTTACGATCGCCCAGCAGACCGGCCGTGAGTGGCTCCGTTTCGTGGGCATCGGGCTGGTCGGCACAGCGCTGCTGCTGCGGTTCGTTCGCCGTTAGCGGGGCGACAGCCGGCTGATGGGCACCGGATAGGCGGCCGGTGGTCCGCCTGTTCCCGGGGCTGTTAGCTTTCGGGGATGTCCCGAACTGCGAAGCTCCCTGAACTGCTTGCCCCGGCCGGCACCCTCGATGCCGTCCGAGCGGCTGTCGCCAATGGCGCCAATGCCGTGTACCTGGGGGCGTCGATGTACAACGCCCGCGACGAGGGGGCGCAGCTCAGCCTCGACGAACTGGGACAGGCCTGCGCCATTGCGCACGCCCGCGGTGTGCGGGTGTACCTCACGTTCAACGTGCTGATCAAGCCGCACGAGCTGCCGGAGGCCCTCGCCTATCTGGGTGAGTGCATCGACCGCGGAATCGACGCCGCCATTGTGCAGGATCTCGGCGTGGTGCGGCTCATCCAGCAAGTCTATCCACAGCTGGAGGTGCACGGGTCCACGCAGATGACAGTGCACGATGTGGCCGGCGCACGCGTGATGCGGCACCTCGGCGTGGAACGCGTGGTCCTCGCACGCGAGAACACGCTCGAAGACATCCGGATGATCCGTGAAGCAGTGCCGGAGCTGAGTCTCGAGACCTTCGTGCACGGTGCGCTGTGCATCTCGTATTCAGGCCAGTGCTTCATGTCGGGGATGATCAGCGAGCGCTCGGCGAATCGTGGTTCCTGCGCGCAGTCATGCCGCAAGGACTACACGCTCAACGACGATGTGACCGGGGCGACGCTCGACACCGGCTATCTGATCTCCACCAAGGATCTCGCGGCGCACGACCACCTCGAGGAGCTGGCGCGCCTCGGGATCGGCTGCCTCAAGGTGGAGGGGCGCAAGAAGAAGCCGGAGTATGTGGCGACCGTGACCCGTGCCTATCGTGGCTGGCTGGATGCGATCGGGCGCGGGGAATCGGGACGCGCGCCGTCGCCGGATGAGGTGGAGCCGCTCGTGCAGATCTTCAGCCGCGGCAATACCGGCGGGATGTACGGTGGCCGCCAGGGACGCGACTACATCACCCGCACGCAGCCCGATAATCGGGGACTGCCGATCGGTACCGTAGTGGGGGCGGAGGGGAACGCGCTGGTGGTCGAGGTATCGCGTCCGTTGTCGGTCGGTGACGGACTTGGCTTCGAGGCCCCGGACGCGGCCGCTGGTGCGTCGCTCGGTGGGACCGTGCAGGATGTGCGCACGCTCACCACCCGCGCCGGCGTGCACCGGCAAGTCGTCACGGTCAAGAGCGGGCCGCGCGTGACGCGCGTACCGGAGGGATGGCAGGTGGTGCGCACGAGCGACGCCACCTTGCTCGCTACGGCGCAGCGCTCCTTCGCCAACGTGCCCGTACCGGATCGGGTGGGGCTGACCCGCCTCGACGTCCGCTGCTTCGGTCATGCGGGCGGGCCGCTCAAGAGCGTATGGAGCTGCGACGGGATCGAGATCACGGTGCGTGGTGAAGCTCCGCTCGCACCGGCGAGCAAGCGGGCGCTCGACATGACACAGCTGCGTGAGCAGTTCGGTCGGCTCGGCGGTACCCCGTTCAAGCTCGGGGCGATCGACATCAACGGGCTCGCGCCCGGACTGTTCATCCCGGTGAGTGAGCTCAACCGCATTCGTCAGGAAGCGACCGAGCAGCTGGAAGAGCGGTTGGGATGGGCCCGAATGAGCGACACCGCCGTGCGCGAGGCGCGCATCGCCGAAAGCGTCGCGTTGATACCCTCGGCTGCCCAGACGCCGTCCGCACTTCCGGAATTCGCACTGCGCGCGATCGTGTACGACATCGACGGTGCGCGCGAGGCCGCTGCCGGCGGCGCGACGGACATCGTGCTCGATCCATTCCTGCGCCACCCCACGCCGCCGCTGGCGCGCGTCACGGCACTGCGCGATGAGCTGGCGGCGCAGGGAGTCTCGCTGCGCCTGCGGACGCCGACGATCGTGCGGCCGGAGGAACGCCGTCGTCTCGAAAAGTGGTTTGCGCTGGGCCTCCCACTGCTGACCGGGCATCTTGGCCTTGCAGCGGAGTTCGGCGGGGCGGGGCACGACGTGATTGCCGACTATGCCACCAACGTGTTCAACCAGCACACCGCGGCCCTGCTGTTCGAGCTCGGCGTTCCGCGTGTCGTGGCGTCGATCGAATTGACGACCGAGGAACTGGGGCAGCTGGTTGGCGCGTGGGAGGGACGCGGCTTCGACGTCCTCGTGTATGGACGTACGGAAGGGATGACGATCGAGCACTGTGTACTGAGTGCTGCCTTCGATCGCGAACCCACCACCTGTCGTGATCTGTGCGTTCAGAAGCACACCAACGTGTCGCTCACGGATCCGGCGGGTTACACCTTCGCGGTCGCCACCGACAGCGCGTGCCGAAACCGGCTGCTGCACTCCCGGCCAATCGACGGCTCGGAGTTCATGCCGACACTGTGGGGGCAGGGTATCCGCGGTTTCCAGCTGGTGTTCAACGTGCCAGGTGACCCCGTGCAGGAGATCGTTCGCGCCTATCGGGTGGTGCTCGATGCACTGGCCGCTGGCGACATGCCGGAGGCGTTCGGCACGCGCCGTCTGCTCGACGGCAAGTTCACGCGTGGACATTTCTCGAGGGCTGTATAGATGAACGGATTCACCCGGCGCCTTGCACCGGTATTGCCGCTGCTGATGTCGATCTGGTGCGCCTACGACGCGGTGAGTGCGGTGCAGGGTGGCCGTACCGGCAAAGCCGTCTGGGAAGGCATCAAGGCGCTGCTCTTTATCGGTGTGGCGTATCTCATCCACGATACAGGCAAGCGTTTCTCGGATTCCTGAGCGACGCCGAACGTCTGGCGGAGCTCTGGCCCTTCCGTCGACGTGAGAATGATGGGAGTGGCGTCGTTCTGGTGACACGTGTGGACCATTCGCCGCGTACCATGCGGCCATGTCTACCTTGTCCAGTTCGCCGGTCGAGTGGGCGAGCCCCACGCGATCATTCGGAACGTTTGCCGAGGCGCGCGCGACGCTCACGCAGTGGTTCGGCTATCCCGACTTCCGTCCGCCGCAGGTGCGTGCCGTGGAGGCGGTCCTGTCGGGTCGCGACGCGCTCGTCGTGCTTCCCACGGGCGGCGGCAAGTCCCTCTGCTATCAGGTGCCGGCGCTGATGCGCAGCGGGCTCACCGTCGTGGTGAGTCCGCTCATCTCGCTGATGAAGGATCAGGTCGAGGCGCTCGAGCGGCGTGGGATTCACGCGGCGTTCATCAACAGCACACTGAGTGCGGCGAGCGTGTCTGATCGCATGAGCAGAGCGCGCGACGGATCGCTCCGGCTTCTGTATCTCGCCCCCGAGCGATTGGAAGCCGGGCGTACCCTGCAGCAACTCGCCGACATCGGGGTGGCGCTGCTCGCGGTCGACGAGGCGCACTGCATCAGTGAATGGGGGCACGACTTTCGGCCAAGCTACCGGCGCATTGGCAGCGTCCGGGAGCGTCTCGGTCGGCCCCAGACCGTGGCCCTCACGGCAACCGCCACGCCGGCCGTTCGGGGCGATATCGAGCACCAACTCGCGCTACGTGACGCCGCCGTGGTGGTGGCCGGTTTCGACCGCACGAACCTTACGTATCACGTGCAAGCGACCTTCGGTCAAGCCGACAAGGATCGCGAGGCCATAGCGTGGCTCCGTCAGGCTACGGGACCGGCGATCGTGTATGCGTCCACACGCAAGAACGTGGAGCGCATCACGGGAGCACTCGTGCGCGGTGGCATCAGCGCGGCGGCCTATCATGCGGGGCTGGCGGACAGCGTGCGCCAGCGCGCCCAGGATGCGTTCATGGACGAACGGGCGCGCGTGATCGTGGCAACGAGTGCCTTCGGCATGGGTATCGACAAGCCCGATGTGCGCCTGGTAGTGCATCATGCAATGCCCGGCTCGCTGGAGGCCTATTACCAGGAGGCGGGACGGGCGGGGCGCGACGGGCGCCACAGCACGGTCGTCCTCCTGCACGACCCGCTCGACCGCGCGACACACGAGTTCTTCATCGATCTGGCCAATCCCCCGCGTACACTGATCGAGCGGGCGTGGGCGGTCATGCGCGAGATTGCCGATCGGCAGGGATTCGTTGCGCTCTCTCCTGCCATGCTGGCCACGCGACTGGGGGCCCTCTGTGATGAACGGCGCGCCGCCACGGTCCTGCGGCTGCTCGTGTCGAGCGGCGCCTGCACCAGCGTTCCGCCAGCCCCGGGCCGCATGCTCATCCGGCTGACCGCATCGCCGGCGCGCGTGCAGCGCGAGCTCGTCGGTGACTTCGACTTCGACCGGGAGGTGCTCCGCTCGTTGTGGCGTGCGGTCGGAAAGAAGCTCGCAACCGGCGCGTCGGTCGACCTCGACGGCTTGCCACCAGGGCTCGGTGGGACCATGGGGCTTGTCCCTGTTATTGCACGACTGGAAGCGCGACAGTTCGTGACATCGATTCGTACCGGCGGTGGTTTCCGTCTGCATCCCAGCGCTCGCCGGGAGGGATGGCTTCCCGTGAACTGGGATACACTGGACCGAAGACGGCGCGCCGACGTCGCACGACTCGATGCGATGGAGGAATACACCCGGACACGCTATTGCCGAAGAGCGTTCGTCCTGCGCTATTTCGGTGACCCCGGGGTGCGCGCGCATTGTGGTGCCTGCGATCGTTGCCCCGGTCCGCCCGCCGAGTCGAATGTGCCGAAGAGAAGGGCGCGCACACGTACCCGGTCAAACCCACGGTCCTGATACTCCCCCACCCCGACCGTTTCCGATGGACGACAGTCTTTATTTCAACGAGCAGCACCTCGCCGTGCGCGACATGGTGAGCGCATTCGCCCGCGAGCATGTGGCGCCGGTCGCGGCGCAGCACGACGACGCCTCCACGTTCCCGTGGGAGAACGTGAAGAAGATGGGTGAACTCGGCCTGCTTGGTGTCCCGTGGGCCGAGGAGGTCGGCGGCGCCGGTTTCGACACCATCAGTTTCATGATCGCGATCGAGGAGTTGGCGAAGGTGTGCGCCTCCCACTCGATCACCATCAGCGCCCACACGACGCTTGGCACGTCGCCCATCGTCAATTTCGGGACAGCGGCGCAGATCGAGCGATACGTGCCGCTGCTGGCGAGCGGCAAGGTCCTCGGCGGCTTCGGACTGACGGAAGAAGCCGCGGGCAGCGATGCCGGCGGTACCCGTACGACGGCCGTGAAAAAGGATGGCTATTACCTCCTCAACGGCAGCAAGCGGTTCATCACGCACGCGGGCGTTGGCGAAGTGTTCGTGGTCACGGCGGTCACCGATCCGTCCAAGGGCACGAAGGGCATCTCGAGTTTCATCCTCACCAAGGAGTCGGTCGACATCGAGACCTGCCGGCAATTGGGCGTGGGGCATGACGACTCGCTGCCGGCCATGTCCGGTTTCCGTGCTGGCAAGAAGGAGGACAAGCTCGGATGGCGGGCCTCGGACACTCGCGAGCTGCTCTTCGACAACGTCGAGGTCCCCGCGGAGAACCTGCTCGGCACCGAAGGCCTCGGGTTCGTGAATTTCATGAAGACCCTCGACGCCGGGCGCATCGGGATCGCGGCGCTGTCGATCGGCATCGCGCAGGGCGCGCTCGAGGAGTCGCTCAAGTACGCCAGCGTGCGCAAGCAGTTCGGATCGGCGATCGCCAGCTTCCAGGGCGTGCAGTTCCAGCTGAGCGACATGGCCACCGAGATCGAGGCCGGACGGCACCTCATGTATCATGCGGCGTGGCTGGCGCAGAACGGAAAGCCGTTCGGCAAGGAAGCGGCGATGGCGAAGCTCTTCTGTTCGGAGGTGGCGATGCGTGCCACGATCAAGGCCATTCAGGTCCATGGGGGGTACGGCTACACCAAGGACTATCCGGTCGAACGGTTCATGCGCGACGCCAAGATCTGCGAGATCGGCGAGGGCACGAGCGAGATCCAGCGCCTGGTGATCGCCCGCCACCTGCTGAAGGGACTGAGCGCCTGAGGTGTCCTGGTCCACCGGCCCCACCCTGCCGCGCGCAGGGCGGGGGTCGGTGCACCGAAGCGGTTGGGCGGGTCGGGTTGTGACTCTTGGCCACTTGGGCTAGCTTCCTCCTGTACTTTCCAGCCGTCGCATTTGGCGCCGGCGGCCCGTGCGACTCACGGGCCGTTTGCGTTTGTGGACCGGGCCGGTCTGGGCCAGCGTGTCGCTGACCGACCCATTCACACGTCCCACCGTCTGACGCGCCTTCGGCGTGTCGATCGCGGGTACCCGCGTGTACCTCGAGGCCTGCGCCTCCCGCTGCTGCCAGCGCGGGACGGCCCGCGACCCGAGCGCGTGGTGCCCGATCCGATCTCGTCAGCCGGCCGGGGGCGCCGTGTGACGTTCGATCGTGCGCCGCCGCCGCGTACCCACCGAACGGGTCGCGGACCCCGGGCGCGCTCGGTTTCGGTGCAGGTCCACCGCGTGTGTCGTCGCGTCAGGGCGGCCGGAGTCGCCTCCGTCCCGTTGTCGACGATGGGTAGCTAATGAAGCGAGAGCTCCTGGTGAACGCGACGCCGCGCGAGACGCGCGTCGCCATCATCGAGGACGGTCAACTGGTCGAGCTGCTCGTCGACAGGCCGGATGCGCGTCGCATGGTCGGCGACGTTTACCTCGGCAAGGTCGAGGCAGTGCTGCCCGGCATTCAGGCCGCCTTCGTGAACATCGGTACCGAAAAGTCGGCGTTCCTCCATGCGGCTGATGTGGTCGTCGAGGATGCGCAGGTTTCCGATGATGAGGACGATGATGATGATGAGTCGGACGAGCAATCCGGCGGGGGAGGCGGCCGTCGCGGACGTCGCGAGGTGCGCCCCATTCAGGACCTCCTGAAGCGCGGCCAGGATATCCTCGTCCAGATCACCAAGGAGCCGATCTCCACCAAGGGGCCGCGCGTCACGGCGCAGGTGTCGCTGGCCGGCCGG
>CAZNZG010000158.1:0-8290 GCA_964577455.1 uncultured Gemmatimonas sp.
GTGGACTTCGTCTCGCGCTGGTTGATCGCGCGGGGGTGGAATGTGTCGCTCCAGGAAGTGGAGAGCGGCCGCTCGAACGTGTGGGCCACGCGCCGCGGGGGTGGGGTCACGCTTTCCACCCATCTTGATACGGTGCCGCCGTTCGTGCCGCCTCGGCTCGAAGGCAATCGACTGTACGGGCGCGGCGCGTGTGATGCCAAGGGAATCGCGGCGGCGATGATGACGGCCGCTCAGCGCCTGGCCGATGCCGGCGAAGAGCGCGTGGACCTGCTCTTTGTCGTGGGCGAGGAGAAGGGGTCGCCCGGCGCCCGGGCAGCCAACCGGTTGCCGGCCACCAGCAGATTCCTCGTGAATGGGGAACCGACCGAGAGCAAGCTCGCGGCAGGGTGCAAGGGCGCGCAGCGCGTGATCGTCCGCGTGCGCGGGCGCGAAGCCCATTCGGCCTATGCGCACCTTGGCGAGAGCGCACTCGAGACCATGCTGGATATGCTGCCGGCGCTGCGCTCCCTCGCGCTCCCCAGCGATCCGATCCTTGGCGAGACCACGTACAACATCGGGGTGCTCCGCGCGGGGACCGAGGCCAACATCGTCCCCGGACTCGCCGAGGCGGAGATCATGATCCGACTCGTGGGCGACATCGCGCCGGTGAAGGCGGCCTTCACCGCGTGGGCCGGTGAGCGCGCCGAATTGGTGTGGGGATCACACATCCCGGCGCAGCACTTCCAGACCATCGACGGCTTCGCGGTCGAACCCGTCGCGTACACGAGTGATATCCCCTTGCTCGATCGCTGGGGATCTCCACTGCTCTTCGGGCCAGGCTCCATTCACGTGGCCCATACGCCCATCGAGTACATCGATGTGGCGGAACTCGACGCGTCGGTCGACGCGTACGTCCGAATCGTTCGCACCCTTCTCGCATGACACCCTCTTCCACCCGCTGGCCGGTCGCCGTTCTCGGTGCGACCGGTGCCGTTGGTCAGGCGTTCATTCGCTTGCTCGACGCGCATCCCTGGTTCGATCTCGTCGAAGTGGCTGCCTCGGAGCGCAGCGCCGGCAAATCGTACCGTGATGCGGCGAAATGGCTGGAGGGCACCATGCCACCGGGCGTGGCGGCGCTGACGGTGAAGAACTGCACCCCGCAGGAGGTCACGGCACCGATCGTCTTCTCTGCGCTCGATTCCGGCGTGGCGGGAGACGTGGAGCCGGCGTTCGCCCGCGCCGGTCGGCTCGTGCTGTCGAACGCGAAGAATTACCGCATGGCCGACGATGTGCCGCTGGTGATTCCCGAGGTGAATGGCGTGCACCTCGCGCTGCTCGACGTGCAACGTGCGGCGCGGGGCTGGTCCGGAGGGATCGTCACCAATGCCAACTGTGCCACCACGGTCATGGCCGCGGCGCTCGCGCCGCTGCACGAGGCCTTCACGGTGACCAAGGTCTTCGCCACGACCATGCAGGCGGTGTCGGGGGCGGGCTATCCGGGCGTGGCCTCGCTCGACATTCTCGGCAACGTCATCCCGTACATCAACGACGAAGAACCGAAGATCGAGAGCGAGCTGAACAAGTTGCTCGGACGCCTCGATGGGCACCGCGTCGTGCATGCCGACATCGTGACGAGTGCCCATGCGAACCGGGTCCCCGTAGAGCACGGCCATACGGTATGCATGTCGGTGGCATTCGCGACGAAGCCCACACCGGAGCAGGCGCTCGACGTCTTGCGTGGATGGACCGGTCACGAGGCGGTCCGTGGGCTCCCGTCGGCGCCGGAGCCTTCGCTCATCATTCGTGACGAAGCGGACCGGCCGCAGCCCCGGCGCGACGTGAACGCTGGTCGCGGAATGGCCACCACGATCGGCCGGGTGCGCGCGGATACGCTTCTGGATCTCAAGCTCGTCGCAATGTCGCACAACGTGGTCCGCGGCGCGGCGGGCGGATCGATTCTGAATGCCGAGTTGCTGGTCAAGAGTGGCCGGCTCGCGGGGCTCGTGCGCCCGTGATCGTCTGCAAGTTCGGTGGGACGTCCGTCGCCGATGCGGCGGCGATTTCGCGCGTGATCGAGATTATCGACGGCAAGCGTGCGCTGCAGCCCGTGGTGGTGGTCTCCGCGCTCGGTGGCGCGACCAACATGCTGCTCGAGATCGCCAACAAGGCAGCGGCGGGTGAGCTCTTGTCGGCGCTGCAGCTCATAGAGCAGCTGCGCGACCGTCACCTGCGTGAGGCGCGGGCGCTGCTCGAGGGCTCCGTTGAGGCGGAGGATCTTTCGGTCGACATCGGCGCCACCTTCGACGAACTCGCGCATCTGGCCGAGGCGTTCAAGACGCTGGGTTACCTCACGCCCCGGTCGCTCGATGCGGTCGCGGCGATCGGTGAACTGCTGTCGTCGCAGATCGTGGCGGCTGCGTTCCGCCGGCGCGGGCACGATGCCGTCTACGTGGATGCCCGCGACGTGATGCGTACCAACGATTTCTTCACGAAGGCCGAACCCGATGTCGAGGGGATCGCGCAGCTTGCGAAGGAACGGCTGGTGCCGTTGCTGCAGCAGGGGCGCATTCCCGTCATGGGCGGATTCGTTGGTGCCACCGCGTCGCGCGTGACCACCACCCTCGGGCGCGGCGGTTCCGATTACTCGGCGTCGCTGATCGGCGCGGCCATCGATGCGACGGCCATCGAGATCTGGACCGATGTCGACGGCATGCTCACCGCCGATCCGCGCATCATCCCCGGTGCTCAACTGATCGAGCGCATCAGTTTCGATGAAGCGGCCGAACTCGCAGCGTTCGGCGCCAAGGTCCTGCATCCGGCCACGATCGCGCCGGCGGTGCAGCGCGGCATCCCGGTGTACGTGTTCAACTCGCGGAACCCGGCCGCCAAGGGCACCATGATCGCGTTCGACGCCCCCCGCTTGCCGGTACGCGCCATTGCGGGCAAGCGCGCCACCACGATGGTGAAGCTCCGGTCCTCACGCATGCTGCTTGCGCCGGGCTTTCTGCGACGCGTCTTCGAGGTGTTCGAGTCGCACCGCACCTCGGTCGATGTCGTGACCACCTCCGAAGTCTCGGTGTCCGTCACGCTCGACGATGCCACCAACCTCGCCGCCATCCTCCAGGATCTCGCGGCGTTCGGCGATGTCTCGGTGTCCCCGCGCGCAGGGCTGATCGCGATCGTCGGTGCGGGCATCTCCGATGGCAGTCAGGCGATCGCGCGGGCGATTGGCGCCCTCGGTCCCATTCCGGTGCACATGGCATCACTCAGCGCGACCGGGATCAACTTCACGCTGGTGATCGACGACGATCAGGTGGTGCCGGCGATGCAGCGCCTGCACAGCGCCTTCTTCGAGCAGGCGTCGTGAGCACCGGTGGAGTGTCGGCGGCGAGCGGCGGCCTGCCGGCGGTGAAGGTGGCGCTCGTGGGCATGGGGCGCATGGGACGGGCGCTCGACGCATTGGCCGCGGAGCGCGGCTGTGAGGTCGTCTCCCGTCTCGATGCCGCCGACATGGCGCGCGGCATCACGGCGGCCGACCTGCACGGCGCGCAGGTGGCCATCGAGTTCACCACCCCGGAGTCGGCCCTCGCCAACGCCCTTACGCTACTCGGGCTCGGCTGCCCCGTGGTGATCGGCACGACGGGGTGGGGGGATGCACTGCCCACGCTCGCCGCGGCGATCGACTCGCATCGGTGCGCCGCGCTCTGGTCACCGAATTTCTCGCTGGGTGTGCAACTCTTCCTGTCGATGGCCGAGGACGCGGCGCGCAGGGCGCGTGACATCGTGGGGATCGATGTGCACGTGATCGAGACGCATCACGCTGCCAAGAAGGATGCGCCGTCGGGAACCGGGATCGCGATCGGTGAGCGGCTCGAAGCCGGGCTCGGCCGCCCCGTACCGATCACCAGTGTCCGGGTGGGCAGCGTCCCCGGAACGCACGAGGTCATCCTCGACGCCCCGTTCGAACAGATCACGCTGCGTCATGACGCGCGTGATCGGCGTGTCTTCGCCGATGGCGCGCTGGCGGCAGCCCGATGGCTCGCGGCCCCGCGCCCACCGGCGCTCTATACCATGCGCGACGTCTTGTCGACGTCCGCGCCCACGACCTGAGCGCGCTCATGAGCAGCAATCTCCTGCGGGGCTGCGGCACCGCGATCGTTACGCCGTTCACCGACGACGGGGCCGTGGATGACGGGGCGCTCCGTGCCTTCGTGGATGCCCAACTGGCGGCTGGCGTGCACATGATCATCCCCTGCGGCTCCACCGGCGAGGCGGTCACGCTCACCGCCGCGGAACACCGGCGCGTGGTGGAGATCACGGTGGAACAGGTGAATGGTCGGATTCCCGTCATTGCGGGCGCTGGTTCGAACGATACGCAGAAGGCGATCACCACCTCGCGGGAGATGCGCGCCATCGGCGCCACGCATCTGCTGCACGTGACGCCCATGTACAACAAACCACCGCAGCGCGCCCTGTTGGCGCACTTCCGGGCCATTGCCGACGCGTGCGAACTCCCGATCGTGTTGTACAACGTGCCGGGGCGCACCGCGGTCAACATGGAGGCGGCGACGACGCTCGCTCTGGCCGCTGATCCGCGCTTCGTGGCGGTGAAGGAGGCGAGCGGGAGTCTCGCCCAGATGACCACCATCGTGCGTGAGCGTCCGGACGGTTTCGCCGTCCTCTCGGGCGATGACGGCTTTACGCTGCCGCTCATGGCGCATGGGGGCGATGGCATCATTTCCGTCGTGTCGAACGTGGCCCCCGCGCTCATGGTGGCGCTGTGCGAGGCGATGTGGCGCGGCGATCTCGTCGAGGCCCGTCGCCTCGAGGCGCTGCTCGCGCCGCTCATCGACGCGTGCTTCATCGAATCCAATCCCATTCCGGCCAAGGCGATGCTGGCCATGATGGGGCGAATGCACGATGTCCTCCGACTGCCGCTCGTACCGCTTGCGGACGCCCTGCGTGATCGGGTGCGGTCCGTGCTCGAGCAGGCGTCGCTCCTTTCCTGATCCGTAGGCATTCAGACTCTCCCCCCGGGGCTCCAGCACATGGCTCTCACGATCGCCGAACTCGAAGCGCGCTTCAACGATCCCCTGCTGCTCGACAGCGGGGCGCCGCTGGTGCACGACGCCCAGCCACTCTTCGATACGGCCATGGCACACCTCGAGCGCGGTGACATTCGCGCCGCCCGCCGCGACGAAGCGGGAACGTGGCACGCCGTCCCGTGGGTGAAGCGGGCCATTCTCCTCGGGTTTCGTATCGGTCGGGTCACGGAGATGCCGTCGGGAGCGCCGTTCAGCTTCACCGACAAGCACACGTATCCCACGCGCGAGTTCCGCACCGAGCATGGGGTGCGCATCGTGCCCGGCGGATCCACGGTGCGGCGAGGCGCATATCTCGCGCCGAACGTGGTGTGCATGCCGCCCATGTACATCAACGTGGGCGCCTACGTGGGACGCGGGACGATGGTTGACTCGCACGCGCTGGTCGGGAGTTGCGCGCAGATCGGGGAGCGCGTGCATCTCAGCGCGGCGGCGCAGATCGGCGGGGTACTCGAGCCGATCAATGCGTCACCCGTCATCATCGAGGATGACGTCATCGTGGGCGGTAACTGCGGGGTGTACGAAGGCACCGTGGTGCGCAGCAAGGCGGTCCTCGGTGCTGGCGTGATCCTCACGCGCGGCACGCCCGTGTACGACCTCGTCAAGGAAACCGTTCACCGCGCCACGGCGGACCAGCCCCTGATCATCCCGGAGGGCGCCGTGGTCGTGCCTGGCGCGCGGAAGGTGACGTCGGCGTATGGCGAAGCCCTGGGGCTGTCGCTGCAAACGCCGGTCATCGTGAAGTATCGTGACGACAAGACGGATGCCGCGACGGCACTGGAGGCGTGGCTGCGGTGACGGGGCATCCGTTCATCGTGCGCGGCACGATTCGCGCGCCGGGCGACAAGTCCATCAGCCATCGCGCGCTCATCTTCGCCGCCATGGCGGAGGGCGAAACGCGGATCCGCGATATCCTGCCGTCGGCGGATGTGCACGCCACGGCGGGAGCGTTGCGCGCGATGGGGGCCCACATCCCCGCGCTCAGTGATGACTTCGTGGTCCATGGTCGCGGGCTCTCGTCACTCCACTCGCCCGAGACGCCGCTCGATTGCGCCAACAGCGGGACCACTACCCGTCTGCTCACAGGCCTCGTCGCCGGACTCGACGGGCGGTCGGCGCGTTTCGAGGGAGACGCCTCCTTGAGCCGTCGACCCATGCGGCGCGTGGCGGGGCCGCTTGGGGAGATGGGGGCACGGATCGAATTCGAGGGCCCGGCCGGTCATGACGGGCTGCCCATGCGGGTGCATGGCTCGAGCTTGCGTGGCGTGCGCCATGTGAACACGCACGCGAGCGCGCAGGTCAAGGGCGCCTTGCTGCTTGCCGGGCTTGCGTCCGGTGTTGAGGTCACGGTCGAAGAGCCCACCCGCTCGCGCGACCACAGCGAGCGCATGCTGATCGCGCGTGGCGTGGCGCTCCGGGTCACGGAGCAGGCGGTCACCTTGCCGGCAGGGCAGGTGGTGCGACCCGTCGACGTGATCGTCCCGTCGGATCCGTCGTCGGCGCTCTTCTTTGCTGCGTTGGCCGCACTCGCCGACGAGGGCGTCCTCCGCCTTGAGAACGTCTGCCTCAATCCCACGCGCACCGGCGCGTTCGACGCGTTGCAGCGCATGGGGGCGGAGGTCGCGATGGAAGATGTTCGCGACGTGGGGGGAGAGCGGATCGGCACGCTCGTCGTCCGACCCTCGTCGCTCCGCGGCATCCACATCGGTGGCGCCGAAATTCCCCGGTGCATCGACGAACTGCCGATGCTTGCGTGTCTTGCCGCTCGCGTTGTCGGAGAGACGCGGATCAGCGATGCGCAGGAACTGCGCGTGAAGGAAAGCGATCGCATCCGCGCCGTCGTGGAAAATCTCCGGGGGCTGGGTGTGGAGGTCGAGGAGTATCCCGACGGCATGCGGATCGTGGGATCGCGCACCTCGCTCAAGGGGCACGTGGTCACTCATGGGGATCACCGATTGGCGATGGCATTCGGCATCCTCGGGGCGCTCCCCGGCAATCACATCACCATCGACGATCCCGGCTGCGTCGCGGTGTCGTATCCCGCCTTCTGGCGGGACCTGTCCCAGGTGGTGGGGGGCGGTGCCGGCACCGGGGCCCTCGTGGCATCGGCTCCCGGTGGGGTGATGCCCTCGACCGCCGGCGCGCCGTCGCCGCTCGTCATCGCCATCGACGGGCCGGCTGCCTCGGGAAAGAGTTCAACGGCACAGTGGGTCGCCAAACTGCTCGATGTGCGTCACGTGGATTCGGGGGCGTTCTACCGCGCCATCACGTATCTGGCGGTCGAGTCGGGAGCGGCGCCCGAGACATGGACGCCGGAGTCGGTGCTCGCGCAGGCAGGGCGGATCGCCTGGCGCCTCACCGAGCGGTCGGTGCTGCCGATGGTGGATGGCCAGGATCGGGATGAAGCGCTCCGGGGGGCCGCGGTCACCGGCCATGTGTCCCGCGTGGCGGCGATGGCCGCCGTGCGGTCGTGGGTCAACGACCAGGTCCGGTCGGCAGGCGCCGCCGTCGATGTGGTGGTGGATGGCCGCGACATCGGGACCGCGGTGTTTCCCGACGCCCAGCTCAAGATTTTCCTGGTGGCCGACACCTGGGAGCGCGCGCGGCGACGGCTGATCCAGCGGTTGGGGCGACGCCCGACCGACGCCGAGATCGCCACGGAGACGGAGGCACTCGTGGCCCGCGACGTCCAGGACGCCACCCAAAGCGTACCAGCCGCCGATGCCGTGACGATCGATACCACGACGGTAACGCAGGAAGAGCAGGTGGAACGTATCGTGGCCCTGGCCCGGGCGACCCGGGAACGGTTGGGGCGGTGACTTGTAGACCGGTGCCCGCCTCTCTATGTTTCGGGGTTCCGGTAATTCCCTATCCACTCTTTCTCGGCGCGGCGAGTGCGGTTCCGCGACTTGGAGATACTTCACCGTATGAGCACTGAACTGAGCCCCGAGCTCGCCGCTGAAATCGCCGCCCAGGCCGAGGCTGACGCCGACGCGCCCGTGTATGGCAAGCTGACCGCCCGCGAGAAGCGCGACCTGCAGAAGTCGCAGCTCCGCCCGCTGGCCAACCGTCGCCCCGAGCTCTACGAGGAGGACGAGTTCTCGTCCGACGAGTACGAGCGCATGATGGAGCTGTACAACGGCACGCTGGCGTCGATCGAAGAAGGCGAGATCGTCAAGTCGCGCGTCCTCGAGATCCGCGACAACCTC
>CAZNZG010000159.1:0-8280 GCA_964577455.1 uncultured Gemmatimonas sp.
ATCGATGTGGACCGCGGGATGTCCCAGGCCGATCCGCAGGGCATGGACATCCGCACCAAGCCCATCCCGGTGCGTGCGGGGCCCCAGCGCATCACCGCCACGTTCATCCGCACCTTCGAAGGGCCGGTGAACGACAACATCACGCCGCTCGGCCATAGCATCGCCGATACGCAGATCTGTGCGCAGGCGGGCATCACGGTGCAGGCGCACATCCAGAACTTCGCCATCACCGGCCCCTACAATCCGACCGGCGTATCGGATACGCCGAGTCGCCGTCGCATCTTCAGCTGCCGCCCGCTGGCGCCGGCCGAGATGCGTCCGTGCGCGGAACGCATCATCAACAAGCTGGGCGCCTCGGCGTATCGTCGTCCGCTCGCGGCCAACGACACGAAGGCCCTGCTGGCGTTCTACGATGCCGGCGCCAAGGACGGCGGATTCGAGATGGGGGTCCGCATGGCGCTCGAGGCCATGCTCTCGAGCCCCCATTTCATCTTCCGCGTCGAAGAGATGCCCGCGGCCGCCAAGGGGCGTGTGCCGGTGAGTGGCGTGGATCTCGCGTCGCGGTTGTCGTTCTTCCTCTGGGGCGCTCCCCCCGACTCGCAACTCGTGGCCCTCGGCCGCAGCGGCCGTCTCAACGACACCACCGTGCTGGTGCAGCAGACGAAGCGCATGCTCGCCGATCCGCGCAGCGAGGCGCTGGCGACACGGTTTGCATCGCAGTGGCTGCGCCTGCAGGACATCGAACTGGTGCACCCCGATGCCAACCAGTTCCCCGATTTCCGCGAGCAGCTGGCCCACGAGATGCGCCGCGAGACGGAGCTCTTCTTCTACAACCTCGTACGCGGAAACCGCAGCCTCACGGAGTTGTTCACCGCCAACTACTCGTACCTCAACGAGTCGCTGGCCAAGCACTACGACATTCCGGGTGTGGTGGGCAGCGAGTTCCGCCGCGTCACGTATCCAGCCGGCTCGCCGCGCAGCGGCATTCTGGGGCATGGCAGCGTGCTCACGCTCACCAGCGTGGCCAACCGCACGTCGCCGGTGCTGCGCGGCAAGTGGGTCATGGAAGTCCTCATGGGATCGCCGCCGCCGGCACCGCCGCCGAACATCCCCGACCTCGAGAAGACCGAGGGGGCAAAGGAAGGCCGTCTGCTGACCACGCGTGAGCGCATGGAGATCCACCGCGCCAACGCCACCTGCAAGTCGTGTCACCAGTTCATCGACCCGATCGGGCTTGCGCTCGACAACTTCGACGTGATGGGCCGCTGGCGCATTCGCGAGAATGGCGCGGCGCTCGATACGCGCGGTGACTACTACGACGGCACCAAGATCACGAGCCCCGCGGAGCTGCAGGCGGCGTTGCTCAAGCGTCCGGTGCCGCTCATGCGCTCGTTCACGCAGAACCTGATGGCGTACGCGCTGGGGCGTCGCGTGGAGTACTTCGATGCCCCGACCGTGCGACGGATCGAGGCGGCCGCGCGGGCCAACAACTATCGCATCAACGATTTCGTGCTGGGTGTGGTGAAGAGCGATGCCTTCCGCCTCCGTCAGGTGGTGGCCCAGGGCAACGCCGGCACCACCGCTCCCGCTTCTCACTGATTCCTGCATCAACCACGACCGGAGACCAACCGATGTATTTCCTGACCGGAAAGGCCATGCCGCGCCGTCAGTTCCTGCAGGGCATGAGTGCGACGATCGCCCTGCCGTATCTCGACGCGATGATCCCGATCGGCCGCAACGGCTTCGGCGCGGCCAAGCAGGCGCCACGCCTCGTGGCGATCGAAATGGTGCATGGCGCCGCCGGCTGCAACGAGTGGGGCGCGAAGATGAACCTGTGGTCGCCCGCGGCCACGGGACGTCAGTTCGATCTGGCGCCCACGGCGCTCACGCCGCTGGAGCAGTACCGCGACTACCTCACGATCATCAGCAACACCGACGTGCGCGAGGCCGAACCCACGTCGCCCAATGAGATCGGTGGTGACCACTTCCGCTCGAGCGCCACGTTCCTCACCCACATGCATCCCAAGCAGACGGAAGGCTCGGATGTGAAGGTGGGTACGTCGCTCGATCAGCTCTATGCCAAGCGCTTCGGGCAGGACACCCCCATTCCCTCGATGCAGCTGTGCATCGAGAACGTGGACCAGGCCGGTGGCTGCGCCTACGGCTATGCCTGCGTGTACACCGACTCGATCAGCTGGGCCTCGCCGACGGAGCCGCTGCCGGTCATCCGCGATCCGCGCGTGGCGTTCGAGAAGCTGTTCGGCGTGGGCGGCACGAGCGCCGAGCGCGCCGAGCGTCGTCGCGCGCGCCGCAGCATCCTGGACTTCGTGTCGGGGGAAATGTCGTCGCTCAAGGCCGCCCTCGGCCCCGAGGACAAGGTGCGCCTCGATCGCTACCTCACCGAAGTGCGTGAGGTGGAACGCCGCATTCAGCGCGTGGAAGCGCGCAACACGAGCGGTGAAGTGCGCGACCTTCCCGAGGCGCCCGCCGGCGTGCCCGACTCGTTCGCCGAGCATGTGAAGCTGATGTTCGACATCCAGGCGCTCGCATTCGCGGCCGACATCACGCGCGTGTTCTCGTTCAAGATGGGCCGTGACGGCTCGAGCCGGACCTACCCGGAGAGCGGCACCGACAAGCCGTTCCACCCGGCCTCGCACCATGGCGGCACCGAGCGTGGCGTGAAGGACTTCAACATGATCAACAAGTACCACGTGTCGATGCTGCCGTACTTCCTCGACAAGCTCAAGGGCATCCAGGAAGGCGAGAGCAACATGCTCGACAAGACGATGATCATCTATGGTTCGCCCATGGGCGACTCGAACCTGCACAACCATCGCCGCTGCCCGCTGATCGTGCTGGGCAAGGCGGAGAACCGAATGGCCGGCAACATGCACATCAAGGCGCCGGACGGTACGCCCATGGCCAACGCGATGCTCAGCATGATGCACACGCTCGGCATGGAGGAGATGACGACGTTCGGTGACAGCAACGGCATCCTCAACCTCAACGCTCATGCGTAAGGTCCGGTCGCGCGCACAGACGCGGTTGCTGCTGACGGCCGCGTGCGGCAGTGTGCTGCTGCTGGCGGCCGCCCGCACCAACCCCACGGAAGCGCCGGTCGCCGATGCGGTCATGCGCGGCGATACGGCGCGGGTGCGGCTCCTTATCAAGCAGGGCACCGATGTGAACGCGGCGCTGGCCGACGGCATGACGGCGCTGCATTGGGCGGCGCAGCGTGGTGATGCCGCGTCGTCCGGGATGCTGGTGTATGCCGGTGCGCGCGTGGACGCGGTCACCCGCAACGGCAACTATACCCCGTTGCATCTCGCCGCGCGCGAGGGGCGGGCGGCCGTGGTGAAGCTGCTGCTCGCCAACGGTGCCAACGCGCTGGCGACGACCAGCACGGGTGGCGCCACGGCGCTCCACTTCGCGGCGGGCCACGGCAGTGCGGAGACCGTGAAGGCGCTGCTCGACGCCAAGGTCCCGGTGGACATCCGCGAGTCCGCGTGGGGGCAGACGCCGCTCATGTGGGCGGCGGCCTACAACCGGGTGGCGGCGATCGATGCGCTGGTGAAGGCCGGAGCGGGGCTCGAGGCGGCGTCGAAGATCGACGACATCCCGAAGCAGGAGCGCGAGATCCGTGCGCAGCTGATCGCGCGCACGCGTCGCGTGGCGGCGCTCAAGTCGGCGGAGTCGCCGCTCGCGCCCAGCACCTTTACGCCCAACCTGCCGCCTTCGGCGCCGTCGCCAGCCACCCAGGCGGCGGCAACGGCGGCGGCCAACGCACCCGCGCCCGCTGTCGCAGCGAAGCCGGTCGAGGCCAAGCCGGCGGAGACCAAGCCGGCCGCCAAGCCCGCTGACGCGAAACCCGCTGACACGAAGCCCGCGGCACAGGTCGCCAATGGCGCACGCCCGACGGCTGCGGCGGGTGCTGCGGCGCCGCGTGCCGCCGGGGATTCAGCGCGTCCTCAGACGGGCTTCATCAACCGTGGCCCGTCGTATGGTGAACTGATCGGCAACAAGGGTGGCCTCACCCCGCTGCTGTTTGCGGTACGTGAAGGCCATGTGGACGCGGTGGAACGGTTGCTCGCCGCCGGGGCCAATGTGAATCACGTGAGCGAAGGTGACCATACGTCGCCGCTGCTCATGGCCACGATCAACGGTCGCTTCGATCTCGCGCGCGTGCTCATGCAGAAGGGCGCCGACGTGAAGCTGGCGAGTGACGCCGGGGCCACGCCGCTCTACGCGGTGATCAACACGCAGTGGGCGCCCAAGTCGCTCTACCCGCAGCCCACCGCGCAGCTGCAGCAGAAGGTCACGCACCTCGAGCTCATGGAAGAGATGCTCAAGGCCGGCGCCGATCCCAACGTGCGCCTCAAGAAGCACCTCTGGTTCATGTCCTACAACTTCGATCTGCTCGGCGTGAACACCGTGGGCGCCACGCCGTTCTGGCGTGCCGCGTACGGGCTCGACGTGCCGGCGATGAAGCTGCTGGTGCAGTACAAGGCCGATCCGACGATCCCCACGATCAAGCCGGTGGGGCGCCTGCCCGGCGACGATGCGCCGGAAGAGGGAGCGGCCGGTGGCGGTGATCCCTCCGGGCTGCCCCCTGTGCCCGATGGCGGCCCGGGCGTGTACCCCATCCATGCCGCGAGTGGTGTAGGGTACGGTGAAGGCTACGCCGCCAACTCGCATCGCCACGCGCCGGATGCCTGGATCCCCGCCGTGAAGTACCTCATCGAAGAGCTCAAGGCCGATCCCAACGCGCGCGACTTCAACGGCTACAACCCGTTGCATCATGCTGCCGCGCGCGGCGACAACGAGCTCATTCAGTATCTGATGACCAAGGGGACCGATGTGAAGGCGCTCAGTCGGCGTGGGCAGACCACGGCCGATATGGCGAACGGCCCGGTGCAGCGCATCCCGCCCTTCCTCGAGACCGTGGAGCTGCTGGTGAAGCTCGGCTCGAAGAACAGCAACAAGTGCCGGAGCTGCTGAGCAGCAGAGGTACGAAAGCCCGCGCCACTTCGGCGCGGGCTTTTTCGCTTGTGCCCCCTGGGCGACCTGCTTCCTGCTTCCTGCTACCTGCTACCTGCTCTCTGATCGCAGCCCGTCAGTCATCATGGCTCAGCTCATACTGCCGCTGCGCGTGCATCCGCTCCTGTCCCTGCGCCTTGTCGCGGCGCTTGGCGGCCGCCATGGCCTTGCCATGCGTGCCCGAGGTCTTGATGGCGGGCAGGGCGATCTGCTTTTCCAGCTCCACGCTGCCGCATTCCGGGCAGGTGGGGACGGCACTGCCGCGTACGAGTGTCTCGAACGCATGCTGGCACGACGTGCAGACGAAGTCGAACATCGGCATATTGAGCGTCTCTCCCTGTGTGTCCGTTTCGGCTGACGGTACGTCGAACGATATTCAAGCACGTCCAGACCCACCGCGATTCTCCGGAGAAAACGCAATGCTTCAGATGCGCCGTTCCACGCTCGCCGCGCTGGCCCTCTCAATCCTCGCTGCCGCCCCACTGGCTGCGCAAGCACCTGCCGCACGCCAGACGGTCGTGGGCGAAGGGCAGCGCATCACCGCCACGCTGAGCCCGGGCATCCGGGTGGGGAGTCAGCTGTGGGCCTCCGGCCAGCTCGGTACCAGCCCCACCGACACGACGATTGCCGGACAGACGACGCGCAGCCTCGAGAACACCGAAAAGGTCTTCAAGGCCGCCGGCACGACGCTCGCCGCGGCGGCCACCAAGTGCACGGTGTTCCTCACCGACGTGAAGGACTTTCAGGGGATGAACCAGGCGTATACCAAGTTCTTCCCGAGCAACCCGCCGGCCCGCTCCACGGTGGTCGTGGCCGCCCTCGTGGTGCCGGGCGCCAAGGTCGAGATCGAGTGCCAGGGTGTGATTCCGCAGTAAGCGATCGTCACCCCTGATACGACAGCGGCCCCGGTGGATGATCCACCGGGGCCGCTGTCGTATCGCTCGACGAAATCAGTTGGGCATCACTTGCCCGTGGGCCACACCACGCCCTGCGCACCGCGCGGCACCGCACCGATGCCCTTGTAGCGGAACTTCTGCACGCGCTTCCCTTCGTAGGTCTCGGTGGTGTACACGTTGCCCTTGGAGTCCGTGGCGATGCTGTGCACCGCGAAGAACTGTCCGGGCTGGCGACCACCGTCCCCGAACCAGGTGAGGATCTCGAGCGACTGGCGGTCCATCACGTACACGCGCTCGTTTTTGCCGTCGGCCAGATACAGGTACTTCTGCTGCGGGTCGCGCGAGAAGGCGATGTCCCACACCGAGCCGTCGCCGCGCGTTTCCTTGGCCACGCGCACCTCCTTCACGAACTTGCCGTCCTTCTGGAACACCTGAATGCGGTCGTTGGGACGGTCGCAGACGTACACCAAGCCGTCACTGGTGGGTTCGGCGCAGTGCACCGGGTTGCGGAACTGCTGGGCCAGCGGCGCCGACGGGTCGTACGGGGGCATGCGCGTATCGTCGGGGCGGTTGCCGTAGGCGCCCCAGTAGCGCTTGAGCTTCCCGGAAGCGGCGTCGATCACCGCCACGCGCTTGTTGCCGTAGCCGTCGGCCACGTACGCCTCACCCGCCTTGGCATCGAAGGTGATCTTGGCCACCCGGCCGAAGTGCGAGCTGTCGTTGCTGTTGGCTGCCTGCTTGGGGGTGCCGTACTGCGCGAGGAATTTGCCGTCGTGCGAGAACTTGAGGATGTGCGAATCCATGGCCCCGTTGCCACCGATCCACACGTTGTCCTTGTCGTCCACGGCCACGCCGTGGTTGCTGGACGGCCAGTCGTAGCCGGCCCCGGGGCCGCCCCACGCCTTCACGAGGTTGCCGTCGGGATCGAACTCGAGAATGGGCGGCGCCGAGCGGCAGCACTCGCCGATGGGGGGCGTGGCGTTGGCGCCGGCCTCGGTGCGCTGGTTGAGGGTCGAGTCGCCGCGGTGGATGATGAACACATGGTCGCGGCTGTCCACGCCCACGCCGATCACCGAGCCCAGAATCCAGTGATTGGGGAGCGGCTTGGGCCAGAGCGGATCGACCTCGAACTTCGGGGCCTGAACCGTTTGCCGGTCGTCGGCCTGCAGGGATGCCTGCGCAGCCGCGAGGGCGGCGAGGGAGAGAACCAGCGCGGTCCAGCGTGTCGCAGGACGGAACGTCGGCATCGCGTACTCCGAAGGGGGCAGGGGATCGTGGCGGATGGTGTACAACCCGCGCACGGGCGGTAATTTCCCAATTCGTTCGTGCAGTCGCGCACCGTGGGAGGGAGACGGTGACGCCTGCGCCGGACCGTGACGCGAGTCGTGACGGTCCGACGTGACTGAAGGTACCCGCCGCATCTCCCCTGTCCAGAGAATCGTTGCGCATCGGTCGCTTCCTGTTGGCGATCGCGATATGGGTGGCCGCCGTGCTCCCCACTCGCGTGGTCCTGGCTCACGAAATTCCGCGTCACGTTGGCGTGCGTGCATACGTCGCACCCACCGCGGATCGCGTGCGCCTGCTCGTGCAGATCCCCATGGACGCGGTGCGTGATGTGGACTTCCCCGTGCTCGCCAATGATGCGCTCGACGTGTCGCGGGCGGCCCCGTACCTGCACGACGCCGCACAGCTGTGGGTGGCCGATGCCATGTCGCTGCGCGACGGCTCGACCATGCTGGGGGCGCCACGAGTGGTGGCGGTCCGTGCCGCACTCCCCTCCGATCGTGCGTTCGATGCGTTTGGCGCCGCCCTGACCGCGGTCTCGCAGCAGGCGCTCCCCACCGCCACCGATCTCCCGCACGGGCAGCTGCGCCTCGA
Source organism: uncultured Gemmatimonas sp. (assembly GCA_964577455.1). Lineage (GTDB taxonomy): Bacteria > Gemmatimonadota > Gemmatimonadetes > Gemmatimonadales > Gemmatimonadaceae > Gemmatimonas. Next base: position 7,812 of record CAZNZG010000159.1, read on the forward strand.
GGTCCTGCTGGAGGTCGCCACCGCCGGCTTGGTCCGCGATCTCGTGATCGAGCCGCGCTGGGCCAACCTTGGCGTGCGCACCACCACGGTGCTCACCCTCGTCAACATCAACGGCACCGAGCGTCGCTACAGCTTCGAAGGCAATCCGGGCGAGGTGCGGGTAGACCCGCGCTGGTGGCACGCCGCGTGGACTTTCGTGCAGCATGGCATGACGCACATGCTGGGGGGCATCGACCACCTGCTGTTCGTGCTCTGCCTCGTATTGCCCTTCCGGCAGTGGCGGCCGCTGGTGGGGATGGTCACCGCGTTCACGGTGGCGCATTCGATCACGCTCATGTCGGCGGCGCTGGGCTTCGTGCCGACTGTGGCGTGGTTCGCGCCGCTGGTGGAGGTGCTGATCGCCGCGTCGATCGTGTACATGGCGATCGAGAACGTGCTGGGCGCCCGCGTGGAACGCCGCTGGATCGTG
>CAZNZG010000160.1:0-8269 GCA_964577455.1 uncultured Gemmatimonas sp.
GGGCTCGCGTTGGCTGCCGTCACCGTGCCCGTGGGCATGAAGGCGGGACGCAGCTTGGCCAGCGCGTCCGCCGTGGTGGCGCGTGGCGTTTCGTCCGTGTCGAACACCACATCGGTCACGGTCTTGATTGCCCCCTTCCACGAGAACTGCTGCGTGTGGATGGGAACGATCTCCTGTGCAAACGCGCCGCGTGCGATGGCCGCTGCGGCCTTCTCCTGGCTGGCCAGCGCGAAGGCATCCTGCTGTTCGCGGGTGATTTCCCACCGCTTCGCCACGCGCTCGGCCGTGAAGCCCATGCCGATGTAGCTCTCGGTGAGCTCCGGCGCGAGTCGCGCGTTGTAGCCGCTCATCGGGACCTGCGACATCATCTCGATGCCACCCGCCATCACCGCGTCGCCCATGCCGGCGATGATCGCCTGCGCGGCATACGCCACCGACTGCAGCCCTGACGAGCAGAACCGGTTGATCGTCGCTGCCGACGTTTCCACCGGCAGGCCGCCACGCAACCACGCGAGCCGCGCATGGTTGAGCCCCTGCGATGCCTCGGGCATCGCACATCCCCACTGAACATCCTCGATCACGGCGGGATCCACGCCGGCGCGCTCGATGGCCGCCTTCATCACGGCGGACGACAAGTCTACCGGGTGCACGCCGGCCAGCGATCCATCGGCCTTGCCGCGGGCCACCGCACTGCGCGCACAACTCACGATCACGACATCGGTCATCTGTTGATCTCCTGTGGCGCGCTCAGTTGCGGAGCGGCTTGCCGGTCTTGAGGGTGTACGCGATTCGCTCCTGCGTTTCCTTGGTGCCGAGGAGCGAGAGGAACTGCTCGCGTTCGAGGTCGAGGAGATCCTGCTCCGTCACGTCGCGCGGCGTTCCATCGCCGCCGCAGAGCACGTAGCCCACCGCACGTCCCACGCGTACATCGTGTGCGCTGGCCTGACCGGCTTCCTTCGCGGCCCACAGGGCGTACTCCAGATTACCCAACCCTTCACGACCGAGGGCCCGCACGCTGCGCGGCAGCGGTGGCAGGTACCCCGGCGCCAGATCCAGCACGCGCTGCTTCGCGTCGGAGATCTGGTGATCGCGATTCATGCTGATGCGGTCCCGGTCGCGCAGGAACCCGAGGGCGCGTGCCTCGTGCGCCGAGGTGCTGGTGGTGGCGAAGGCGATCAGCTTGAACGCCCGCTTCACGGCGGCGAAGAGATCGACCTCCTCGTAGTTCTGCAGTTCGGCGGTGAAGCGCATCAGCATTTCTTTCGTACCGCCGCCACCGGGGAGCAGCCCCACGCCGACTTCGACGAGCCCCATGTACGTCTCGGCGTGCGCCTGCACCGCGTCGGCATGCAGCGTGAATTCCGCGCCGCCGCCCAACGTCATCCCCGCCGGGGCCACCACTACCGGGAAAGGGGCACGGCGGATCGACATGGTGGCGTCCTGGAACGTACGGATCGACGCCTCGATATCGTCCCACGCCCCGGCGGCCACGGCAAAGGAGACGAGCGACAGATCGGCGCCCACGCTGAAGGCGCGCGCATCCTCGTTGCCGATCACCATGCCGTTGAAGCCGAGCTTCTCGACCTTGCGCAGCGCCTTCTCGAGCCCCTCGAGGACGCCCTGCCCAAGGCTGTTCATCTTCGAACGGAATTCGAAGCACGCCACGCCGTCACCAAGATCGATGAGGCGTGAGAGCCCGTTGTCCTCGAGCACCCGGCCACTCTGCGCGAGCTGGGCCAGCGCGATCCGGCCGGGGATGGCGGGGATCGGTTCGTACGTGCCTTCGAAGGTGAGGTACTCGCCGTTGCGGTAGAAGGAGCCCTGCGCCCGCTCCAGCAGCACCGGGATGTCCTTGCCGTCGGCGCGGAACTGTTCGCGCAACCAGTCGAGGCCCAGCGCATCCATCACCTGGAAGGGGCCGGCTTCCCAGCCGTAGCCCCACTCCATCGCCCGATCGATCGCCACGATGTCGTGCGCGAGGTCCGCCGCGTGGGTGAGCGTGTAGTGCGCTGCGTCCGTCAGGTGATCGCGCAGGAAAGCGCCCTGAGCGCCGGTCACGTTCTTCGCCGCGGGCAGGCGCTGCGGAATCGGAAGGCGGATTGCCTGGCCGATGTCGCCGCCTTCGAGCCGCTGCTGCGGCAGGTATTGCTTCGTCTTCCAGTCGAAGGTGAGCGTACCCTGCTTGGTCTTGCTGTAAAAACCACCGCCGGTCTTGTCACCCAGCTTCCCCTTGGCCACGAGTTCCGCGTGGACCCAGTCGGGGAGGGCGAAATCCTCGCCGGTCGCGGCGCCGATGCCACGCGTCACGTGTGCGAGGACATCGAGCCCCGAGAGATCACCGGTGCGGAAGGTGGCCGAACGGGCCCGGCCGATCAGCGAGCCGGTGAGGCCGTCCACTTCGTCGATGGTGAGCCCATGCTCTTCCATGCGACGCATGGTCGCCACCATGCCGTACACGCCGAGGCGGTTGGCGATGAAGCCGGGCACATCCTTCGCAATCACGATCCCCTTGCCGAGCGTGCGCTCCGCAAACACGCGCATGGCGCCGATCACCGAGGGATCCGTCTCCGCCGACGGAATGATCTCGAGCAGATGCATGTAGCGCGGCGGATTGAAGAAGTGCGTGCCCAGGAAGCGGCGACGGAACTTCTCACCACGCCCGTCGAGCAGCGTGGCCATGGGAATGCCCGACGTGTTCGACGACACGATCGCGGTGGGCTTCATGAGTGCTTCGATGCGCGCGAACAGCTGCTGCTTGGGTTCCGGCAGCTCGATGATCGCTTCGCAGATCCAGTCGCACTCGGCAAGCCACGCGAGATGGTCGTCGGTGTTGCCGGTACGCACGCGCGCCGCGGCGGCGGCTTCCATGAACGAGGCCGGCTTGCTCTTGATGGCCTTCTGCAGGCCATTGCGTGCCGGGGCACTGCGATTGGGGGAGGCCGGGTCGCTGTCACCGGGGATGTCGAGCAGCACCACGCGGCAGCCTGCCGACGCCGCGAGCGCGGCAATGCCGCTCCCCATGGCGCCGGCGCCCACCACGCCGACGGTCGTCACGCGCATGCAATCTCTCTCCGAAAGGGATGCAGAAAACATCCGTGCCGGACCGGTCGGGCGGAAGGGGCGGAGCGAAAAAATGCGACGCCGCCGTCATGTTCGTCCGTCTGCCCCAGACGCCTCAGATGCCTCGCGGTGCCTGGGGTGCCCCGCGGACCGACGGGTGACCGCGCGCGGTCGTGCTCAGCCCTGCCGCGACGGGTCGTACCCGCGAATGCCGTCGTACATGGCGCGGATGCGCGCGATGCCTGCGGCGGGGTCCTCCTCGTCGGGGGTGACCGTCGGGCCGAGGCGTACCACTTTGTGCTCCCAGTCGAGCGCGACCAGCACGATGGGGATCCCCGCGCTCTTGGCCACATGCCAGAAGCCGCTGCGCCAGGTGCTCACCTTCTTCCGGGTGCCCTCGGGGGAGAGCGCGAGGGCGAAGTGCGTGCTGCGTCGCGCCAGCTCCACGGTGCGCTCCACGGCGTTGTTCTTGTTGGAGCGCACCACCGGAATTCCGCCGTTGGCCCGCATGAACCAGCCGAGCGGCGGCAGGAAGAGCGTGTCCTTGCCCCACCAGTGGGCATCGAAGCCCAGGGCCCACTTCGCCGCGAGTCCCACGGGGAAGTCCCAGTTGGAGGTGTGCGGCGCCACGATGCACACGAACTTGGGGATGTTGGGCATCTGGCCCGAGAACGACCACCCTGCGCGCCGCATCAGAAACCAGCCGAGCGCACGAAGCCACGGTCTGTGCGACTGCGGCGCGTCAGGGCCGAGCTGCCAGTCGTGCGTGTCGGTGGGCGCGCCGGCCGGGTGCGGTGCAGGGGAGGGGGCCGCTGCGCTGGCGAGGGGGGAGGACATGGCGTTCATTTGAACCCATGAGCCATTCGCTGCGCAAGGGATCGCCGACCGGATCGTCGATCACGTTTTCCCGCGGTCACGCCACCACGGGCGCACCTCACCACGCCAGTCGTCTCCGCCCGTTGCGGCGGTGGGCGCGCGGTGCTGGTCTGCTCGCGGTACTCTGCGGTGTGGCCCCCTCGTCGGTGGTGTGGGCGCAGGATGACGGCGGAGCGCGCCTGCTGTCTCAGGTGGTGCGCACACCCGGCACGGCGGAAGCACCGCTGGTGCTGCGGTTGCCCGCAAGTGCCCGCATGGCGGCGATGGCGAACGTGGGGGGAGCATCCACCGATGCCGATGTCCTGTTCTACAACCCCGGCATGCTCCTTCAGGCACGTGGTGTGGCCGTTTCCGTGCAGCGGTACGGCACACAGGCCACCGCCGGCGCCTACGCCAGTGTGCAGACGTTCGGCTCCTTCGCGTTGGCCGTGGGCGCGCAGTTTCTCGATTATCGCACGGCGATCCCGTCGGACTATGTCGGTACCGTGTTGAACGGTGGGGCGTCGCTGGCGGATGGTGGTGGCTTCCCCGCGTCGAGCAGTGCGTTCACCATCGGCGTGGCAAGGACGGTGTTCGGCTTCCGCACCGGGACGGCGGTGAAGTACGTGGAGGACCGCCTCACCGCTAGTCGTGATGGTGGCGTAGCGTTCGACGCGGGCGTGTCACGACCGCTCGGCTTCGGGACACTGGCCATGTCGGTGCAGAACATCGGTGCCGGTCTCACGGTGGCGAATGTACCGGGGCGGCTGCCCACGCGCCTTACCGTCGGCTACGGTGGCGGACTGTTCCCACTCAGTGCCAGCTGGGATATCGGATTTCAAACGCAGGTGGCGGTGGAGCGCGACGGGTTCGTACGACCGGCCGGTGGCGTGGAGCTGGCGTATGTCCCCATCGAAGGGGTTGCGGTCGTCGTGAGGCAGGGACTCCGGCTGCCCCGTGAGCGCGACGAGCCACTTGCGACCGGCGGCCTCGGGGTGACCGTGGACCGTTGGTCGCTCGACTACGCCGTCGAGCCGATGCGCGGGGGAAGGCCGGTGTCGCACCGTCTTGGTATTCGCGTCCGCTAGCGCACGGGACGCGCGACACCGTCAGCTGCCACACAGGCTCTCTGCCGCAGCGAAAAAAAGCGCGCCGACCAGGACCGGTCGGCGCGCTTCATCGTTACGGCATGACGCGAATTACCCGCAGTTCGGGCGACTACGCGGTAGTGACATCGTGCAGCTCTTCGTCGTGCCGTCCTGCGTGATCGACACGTTGGCCGTGGCGCTCCCGTTGTACGTGATCTCCTCGCGGCGCTCACGAACGGTGGCGGTACCACCGGCGATCGTGGTCGTGATCTTCATGCGGCGCACGACCTTTCCTGCGGTGGGATACGTCTGCGTGGTGGTCGACACCGGGACGATCAGCCCGGTGGTGGTGTCGTGCGATACGCGGATGGCCGTGAACTGCTGACCGTCGCGGTTCGTGCCGGTGGTGCTTTCGCTCCCCGACGACGTACCGTTCACCGTACGCTGCGTGGCCCCCTGCGCCAGCCCCGTGACCGTGCGATCGCTGGCGTTGTTCACCGTGGCCGTTACGCTCGCCCCGTCGCGGCCGCGCGTCGTCGTGCCGGTCACGGTGGTGCGTGTGCGCACCGAATTGGTGGTGATGGTGTCGATCTTCGTCTGCGTGCCGTTGTTCGCGTCGCGGATCGTGTAGATCGTGGTGGCCGTGAGCCCGTTGAAGCTGCGCGTGCAGGTCACGTCACCGCCGGCTACGGTGCAGCTGTCGTCGATCCTTGCCGCGAAGGGACCTCGATGGGCGCCGCGGCCGAAGCCTGCATTGCCGGTGAAGTCGGCACCGAGGCCACCACCCATGAAGCTCCCCATGCCGGGACCACCGGGACCACGGCCTCGGTGAGGCCCCCCCCATGCGCCAGCGCCATCCGCCGCGAACGAGCTGCTCGTGGCTTCCATGCCGGCCGGTGCGCTGCTGAAGGCTGACTCGAACTGCATCGTGTCGTTGGGGCCACCGAAGCCGTCGAGTGTGCACGCCGACGCGCTGACCAGCGCGGTCGCCGTGATGAAGAGGCGGGTAATGGTGCGTGCCATATGGAGGATTCCTGAGGTTCGGCCTGCGGTGCCGACGACTGTCGCCGGAGACCGCTCGGACGTTCGAACTGGAGACACGTGAGCGGTTTCCTACCCTACGTTTCCCGGCGGCCCGCCGTTGCGGCGGGTAAACGGCGCCAATTTCTCACGAAGCTGTCGCAATGCGCGACTCATGTTTGCTTCGACCGCCTTGACCGTGACCCCCATCAGTGCCGCGATCTCGCTGTACTTGAGATTGCGCTCGCGGCTCATGAGAAACACTTCGCGCGTACGGGGTGGCAGCTCGGCAATCGCCTCGCGGATGGCCACCTCGAGTTCGCGGGCTTCCGCGTCGGCATCGGCGTGTTCGGCCGGCTCGCTCAACGCCTCGACATAGACCTGTGCCTTCTTCTGTACCTGCAGGTGCCGCAGGTGGTTGAGCGCGCGGTTGCGTGCCGACTGTACGAGATAGCCGGGGATGCTGCTCCCATCGGGGAGCTGCTCGCGTCGTCGCCAGAGCTCCAGAAAGACATCCTGCGCGAGCTCCTCGGCGATGCCGGGCTCGTGAAGGATCCGGTTGGCCGCGCGTGCCACCGGCTCGTACCACTGCCGGAAGATGGCGTCGAACGCCGCGTGATCGCCCTGACGCAGCCGCGTCAGCAGGTCGGAATCGGTCACGGGCAGGGAGAGCGCGGTGGCAGCGAGTGGGAAGGTATGCATAGTCTGGCTTTCAGAACCCGCGAGGTCCTGTCAGCCCCCATCCTGCAGGTATACTACACCCTTGCCCGTCCTGACCGGGTGTGCTGCCAGCGACCAGCGGTGGTCCGTGACCGGCACGTAGGGTATCGCACCATTACCGTGTCTCCCGGGCATGTCCGATCTTCCTCACGAGCCGTTGTTCACCGCCGACCACCCGACCGACGCCGGGTGGGAGGCCCTCGGACGCTTCCTCGCCGGCGAAAGCGATGCGGCCGAGGCGGCGACCGTTGCTGCCTGGCTTGCCGCCCATCCGGAAGACGCCGGCGTCATCCAACTCGTTAAGGACCGATCGGCTCGCTTCAACAGCAGAGCCGATGTGGCGGTCGATACGGAGCGTGCCCTGGCGGCGGTCCGGGCGCGGCTTGCCCGTGAGGACGGCGCGCCCGCGCTGAGCGTGGAGCGTGGCGGGCTGACCGGGCCGGATCGCCATGGCACCAGCCGTGCCGCTCCCGCTTCATCGCGCGGACCCCGCTGGGGGCAGCGCCTCATCGGTTTTGCCGCCGCCGCCGGACTTGCGGTGGTTGCCTTCACGCAGCTCCGCGACCGTGCGCCCGCGACGGCACTGCCCCGGGAGTATCGCACGGCGATCGGCCAGCGCGATTCGATCAGCCTCCCCGACGGCAGCACGGTGGTGCTGGCGCCCGGCAGTCGCCTCACGCTCGCCGCCGACTATGGCGCAGGCGCTCGCGCGCTGGTGCTCGAGGGCGCGGCGTACTTCGACGTGAAGCACGACGACGCCCATCCGTTCGTGGTCCGCGCCGCCGCGGCCACGATCCGCGACATCGGTACGGCGTTCACGGTGAAGACCGCCGCCAACGGATCGGTGGCGGTGCACGTGACGCATGGCATCGTGGAGATGGCCGTGGCGCCGTCCGCGAATGGCAGGACGACACCAGCGGCGCCCGCGGCGGCTGAGCTGCGCGCCGGGGATCGTGGTGTGCTGGCGGCGGGGACCGTGACCGTGAGCCGTGGTGTGGTCACGGCCGACGATGTGGCGTGGACCCGGGGGCAGCTCTCATATCGTGACGCGTCGCTCGCCGAAGTGCAGGCGGACCTGCAGCGGTGGTACGGTCTCGACCTTCGCGTGACGGACTCTTCGTTGGCCCGGCGCACGCTTACCGCGAGCTTCCGGGGCGATTCTGTTGCGCAGGTGGTCCGTGTCATCGCGCTCGCGCTGGGGGCCGATCTGGTGCAACATGGAGACACCGTGCTGCTCCAGCCACAGGGCAGCGGGCCATCGCCCACGCCATGACCGGGGCATGATCGACGTGTGATCGGGCGGTGATCGAGGTGTGCATGCGCGAGTTCCCATGTGTCCCGTGTCCGTGAGGCGAACGCCGCGCGTGCGCACGGGCGCCATCGTGGCGCTGGTGGTGTCGCAGCTGGCGTTGCAGCTGGCGTCATGGCTGGCGCCCGCTTCGGCGCGGGCGGGGACACCACTTGGCGATCGTCGCGGTCCGGGAGAGCCGCCATGTTCGGCACCATCGGCGTCCGACGATCGCGCG
>CAZNZG010000161.1:0-8241 GCA_964577455.1 uncultured Gemmatimonas sp.
GTTTTCACGCGCGTGGCCAGCTTGTCGACGCCTCCGCTGCCGCCGCGCGAGGTGCGGCGGGTAACCACCCCGCCGAGCGCGGCACGGTGCGCGCCGTACAGTGCGAGGCCGGTCACCGTGGCGAAGCGCGGATCGTTCACATTCTCCACCAGACCGTCGAGCTTCGCTCCGGGTACGCCAATGCGGACGCCCAAGCCGAACACGTCGGCGGCGAGTTCCGTGATCCCTTCGAGGGAAGCGCCACCGCCCGTGAGCACGATCCCCGCGTTGAGCTTACCCTGGTAGCCGGCCTGCTGAATCTCGCGCACGACCTTGTCGAAGATTTCGTCCATGCGCTGATGGATGATGTGCGTCATCAGCTCCCGCGAGATGTGCCGCTCCCCGTGCGAGCCGGACGCCGGCATGGCAATCACCTGCTCGGGATCGACCATCGGCTCGTACGCGCAGCCATACGCCTCCTTGATCTGCTCGGCGTCGTGCTGCGTGATCCCCAGCCCCTGCACCAGGTCGCTCGTCACGTTGTTGCCACCGTACGGGATGGTGCCGAGATGGCGGATCTTCCCCTCGTGGAAGATGGCGAGATCGGTCGTGCCGGCGCCGAGCTCCACGAGCACCACGCCCAGCTCCTTCTCTTCCTCCGTGAGCACAGCGAGCGCGCTCGCGATCGGCTCGAGTACGAGCTCGCGGGACTTGTAGCCGGCGCGCTCGATCGCCTTGCGCAGGTTCATCGCCGGCGAGCTGCCGATCGTCACGAGGTACATCTCCGTTTCGAGACGCGTGCCGATCATGCCCACGGGATCGCGAATGCCGTCGGCCTTGTCCACGCGGTACTCCTGCGGGATGGCATGCAGCAGTTCGCGATCCTGCGGAATGGCCATCGCGCGCGCGACTTCATTCACACGCTCCACGTCGGGGCGAGTGATCTCGTCGCCGCTGATGGCCACCACGCCGGTGGAGCACATGGCGCGCACATGCTCGCCGGCAATGCCCACGTAGAGACCGTCGGCCTGCACGCCTGCCACGCGGCACGCTTCCTCGACCGCGGCTCGGATGGAGCGCGTCGCTTCTTCGATATCGCTGACGGCACCGCGCCGAAGCCCCATGGTGCGCGTGGTCCCCACGCCCAGCACCTTGAGCCGCGGCGCACGCGGCAAATCGCCGTGCACCGCCGCCACGATGGCGGTGGTGTGCGCGGTGCCAATATCGAGGGCGGCAACAATGGGTTCGGACGTCATGGCTGTCGGGCGATCACCTGGTTACGGAAGCGCAGATCGAGCTCCACCACGCGCAGGCGGTTGCGCGTGAGGTCGGCTTCCACCGGTAATATGTCCTTGAAGCGCGCCACGGTCACCTGAGGAAGCGCCCGAACGGTGAAGGATTCCAGCTTGATGCGGAATTCCTCCGGTCCAGCGGGGGGATTGACGCGGTCCGCGCGCTCCACCCGAGCGAACAGCGCCGGCTCCGACACCCGCAGGCCGTCGAGCAGGTGCATGAGCACGCTGTCGGCGCTGCCGACAATGGGGACGTCCATGGGGGCGATGGCCGGATCGATCGGCAGGGCCTGCCCGGCCCCGTCGACGGGATCGAGGCGCCCACCCTTGCGGCGCACCAGTGCCACCGGCTCACGCTCGACCAGACGGACCACGATCGTCCCCGGCAACTGACGCTCTACCGTGGCGGTAAGCACCAGGGGATGTGCGGCGACGCGTGCCGCGAGCGGCTCCACGGGCTGCCACACCGACTGCAGTGTGTCCACGGCGAGCAACGTCAGGGCTTCGGCACGCGGGGTGTAGCGCATTCCCTCGAAGACCACGCGGCGCACATGAAAGAAGTCGAGCTGCGAGAGCGCACGCGGCCCCCACCACGGTGTGCTCATGACCCCCAGCACCGCGACGACAATCAGCAGCAGCCGGGTCATGCGCCACCACCGAGGGCGCGATGACTCGCGTCCCGCGGTGCTGCCCGTATCGGCAGCCTTCGGCGATGGGTCCATCACGGTTGTGGCCATGATCGTGCGCGCCCCCGGGTATCCACCGCCGCGCGCGTCAGTGATGCGACGGCGTGGCGCGGAGCCGCTGCAGCAGCTCCGGCCCCGTGCGCGTGACGTCGCCGGCGCCCATGGTGAGCACCACATCGCCTTCAGCGACCAGCGCATGCAGCGCGGCAGCGGCATCGGCGCGCGGTCCCTGCCAGCGCAGAACGGAGGCGTGGACGCGGTCACCGATCAGGGCACTGGTCACCCCAGGCTCGGGATGTTCGCGTGCCCCGTAGATGTCGCAGAGCACCAGCACATCCGCCGCGCTCAGCGCGTCCGCGAACTCGGCCTGCAGGTCGCGGGTGCGCGAATAGAGATGCGGCTGGAATGCCAGCACGAGCCGGCGCCCCGGAAAGGCGTGGCGCGCCGCCGCGATGGTGGCCTGCACCTCGGTGGGATGATGCGCGTAATCGTCCACCACCTCGATGCCACGCTCCGCACCGAGCCGCTGGAAGCGACGCTCCACCCCACGGAAGGCGGCAAGGCCGGGCGCCATATCCGGCACCGTGCAGCCGAGTGCCAGCCCCGCGCCGATGGCGGCGAGGGCATTGCGCACGTTGTGCACCCCGGGCACCGCGAGCTGCACCTCGCCCAAAGCTTCGCCGTCGAAGTGTACGATGAAGCGCGCCCCCGAGGCATCGAGCACCAGATCGTGCGCCACGAGGCGCGCGTGGGCGGCATGCGCCGACGGTGCCGTTCCCGGCACCGTGGCGGAATAGGCGATGATCTCGCGACTGCTCGCCACCCGCAGGTTCATGGCGCCCGCATCATCGGCGCAGCGCACGAGTGCGCGTGCCGGTGAGCAGTACATCTCGAAGGCACGACGGATGTCGTCGAGGTCGCGGTAGATGTCGAGATGATCGGCTTCCACGTTGAGCACGACCGCCACGTCCGGATGGAGCGCGAGGAAGGACCGGTCGTATTCGTCGGCCTCCACCACGTAGGTGGTCCCCCCGAGTCGCAGGTTCCCTCCCCACAGGCCCACGCGCCCGCCGACCACCCCGGTGGGATCGCGGCGCGCCGCCGCGAGCGCTTCGGTGGTCATGACGGTGGTGGTGGTCTTTCCGTGTGTGCCGGCGATTCCCACCAGTGATCCACCGCTCACCGCCGCCGCCAGCGCCTCGGCGCGACGCACGACCGGAATGCCCGCCGCGCGCGCGGCCTGCATTTCCGGATGCGAGGCGGGGATGGCCGACGAGTACACGAGCGCACGTGCCCCCTGCACCATGGACGCATCGTGATCGCGCACGTCGATGCCGTACTTCGCCAGATCGGGGGCGCCGCCGGGATTGGCGTCGGTCCCCTGAATGCGCACGCCGCGCCGCGCGAGTAGCTCAGCAAGCGCACTCATACCGGCGCCGGCAATGCCCACGAAGTGCACGGGGCGGGCATCGGTGACGTCGAGCAGCACGTCCTGCGGAGCGCGCTCGGGACTGGAAGGCGACGACATGCGATCGGGAGTGGAATCCATGCGGGAAATATGGCGGGTTACGCTGGCTGACAACGAGCCGCGTCGCGGACTAGAGGGCGCCGATGGCCGCGAGAATGGAGCGGGCGATCGCCTCGGCGGCGCCGGGGTGCGCCCGGGCTTCTGCCGCGGCGCGCATGCGCGCCAGTTGCCCCGGGTCCTGCTGCATGCCGCGCACGAGTTGATCGAGGCGCACCGCGCTGAGCTCCGTCTGCGGCAGGTGCACGGCGGCCCCCGCCGCGGCCGTGGCGCGCGCGTTGTGCGTCTGATGATCCTGCGCCGCCGTGGGAAGGGGAACGAGCACCGTAGGGATTCCCCAGGCACACAGCTCGGCGATCGACATGGCGCCGGCGCGTGTGACGGCGAGATCAGCGGCGGCGTACGCGTCGGCGATGGGCGAGAGATAGGGGCGCACACGCACCATCGGCCCTTCCCGATCGAGATACGCCGCCGCCTGTCCTCGCCCCGTGGCCCAGATGAGCGCCACACCGTTCGGCAGGCCGCCGGCCACCCACGCCGCGACGGCTTCGTTGAGCGCGCGTGCGCCCTGGCTACCGCCGGTCACGAGCACCACGAACGCGTCGGCCGGCAGCCCCCACGCTGCGCGCGCCGCTGCCCGTGAGAGGCGTGGCACGGGAGGCGGCTCGATGGGGCAACCGAACGGGTGCACACGGGTGTGTGCCCCCACGGCGAGGCGGTTGGCTGCCTCCGGAAACCCCAGGTAGAGCGAGTGGGCGCCCTTGGCGAAGACGCGCGTGGTGAGTCCGGGGTGGCTGTCCGGTTCGTGCAACATGGTGGGCACGTGATTGGCACGCCCCCAGGCCAGTGCCACCCCCGCTGCGTACCCACCGGTACCGATCACGGCACGCGGCCGCTGGTCATGCGCGAGCGCCCCGATGGCTCGCCAGGCCCCCACCGCGCCGGCGAGCGTCTTCCAGTTGTTCCACGGCTGCTGACGATAGAGCGGATGCAGCTCGAGCAAGGTGAACGGAAAACCCGCCCCCGGCAGCACATCCTTCTCGATACCGCGCCGTGCGCCGATGAAGTGGGGCTGCACCGACGGCACGAGGCGCACCATCGCGCGCGCGATGGCCAGCCCGGGATAGAGGTGGCCGCCAGTACCGCCGCCGGCAAAGAAGACCCGTGCCGGTTCCGAGTGACGCTGCGCCGGATGCGCCATGGACGTCACACCGTACCCGAGACGAGCGGATCGGTGGCCGAGGTTCCGTACACGCGTTCACGCTCGCTGCCGATGTTCACGAGGATCCCGGTCATGGCCAGCGTGAGCACGAGATTGGAGCGCCCATATGACACGAACGGCAACGTGAGCCCGGTGTTGGGGATCAACCCAATCACCACACCGAGATGGATGAACGCGGTGAATACCGTGGTGAAGGTGAGCCCCACGGCGACGAGTGTGAGAAACGGGCTTCTCGCATGCCGGGCGATACGGAACCCCAGCCAGCCATACAGGGCGAAGAGTCCGGTGATGCCGGCGAGCCCCACGAACCCGAACTCCTCGCCCAAGATCGAACCGATGAAATCGTTGTGGGCGAGCGGGAGCCACCCACGCTGCTGATTCCCCTGCCCGAAGCCCACGCCGAGCACACCGCCGGACCCCACGGCCACGAACGACTGGAATTGCTGCTTGCTGAGCCCATCCTGCTTGTCGGCGCGCGCCTGTTCGCCGGCGGTAAAGCTTCGCAACCGCTCCTGGATGTAGCCGCGATTGGCCAACGGCACCCCGATCAGCACCGCGCCCATGACGGCGAACAGCATGAAGTGCGTGAGTTTCGCTCCCGCCACGAACAACAGCACCGCCAACAGCAGGCAGAACATCATGGCAACGGAAAAGTCCGGCTCGAGGATGGCGAGCAGACTGAGCGCGCCCACCACCACCGCAAAGGGCATGAGCCCCTTGCCAAGCTGTTTCACCTGTGCGCCCTTCTTGACGAGCAGCATCGGCGCCCACACGAGAATGGCGAACTTGGCGAACTCCGATGGCTGGATGGAGCCACCGAAGAGGTAGCGGCGTGCGCCCCCCTGACGACCAGTGAGGCCCTCGGTGCCGGGCAGCACGACGATGAGCATCATGAGCAGGCTCGCCCCCATGATGGGCCACGCGAATCGTTTCCAGATCTCCGCATCGAGCTTCGCGAGGATCATGAACGCGACGGCCCCGGCCACCACGCCAACGCCCTGCCGCAGGACGAAGAAGTGTCCCGGGCTGTTGGCGTTGATGGCCACGAGCGCACTGGCACTGTACAGCACGGCGAGGCCGACGGTGAGGAGGACCGCCGTCACCAACACCAGCGCGCGCGCCTCGATCGACATGCGCCAGCGCTCCCGCGTACCGGAGCGCACACTGGCCATCGAATCGGCCGGCGGCGTCGGGGCGGTTGCGCCGAGCACACCAGTGGTCACGCGAGCACCACGGCGAGGCGCGCGAACTCGCGTCCGCGCTCCTCGTAATTGCGGAACATGTCGAAGCTCGAGCAGGCCGGGGACAGCAGGATCGCGTCACCGTGCTGCGCGAGCCTGCGCGCTTCGCGCAGCACCTCCTCGAACGACCGGCCGGCCGGCACGAGCACCAACGGGACCTGTCCCGCCAGCGGCGCGTCGAGATCGGCCTGCACGAGCGGGCCCGCCTCACCGAACGCGATGACGGCACGTGCCGTGCGCCGCAGTTCGGGCGCCAACGCGGTATAGGGCTCCCCCTTGTGGCGCCCGCCGAGCAGGACCACCGTCGGGCGTGTCATGCCGGCGATGGCCACCTGCGTGGAGGCCACGTTGGTGGCCTTGGAATCGTTGAGCCACAGAACGCCGTGCTGCTCGTGGACCGGCTCGAGACGGTGGGCGAGCGCCCGGAACGATCGGACCGCCGCGGCGAGCGCGCTGCGGGCGGCTGGAGTGGTGTGCGCGCTGTCGGCCACCATCACGGCCAGCAGTGCGGCCAGCACGTTGGCCACGTTGTGGTCGCCCGCCAGCGCCACATCGGCGCGTGACATGAGCGGCGCCCCGAGCACGTGCAGCTCGTTGCGCTCACGGTCGAACCACGCCTCCACGTCGGTCCGCTTCGTGGAGAAATGGTACCAGTGCCCCGGCACACCACGGACGAGCTCGTGCACGTCGGTATTGTCGGCGGTCGTCACCCACCGTGACGCGACGGTGGCGTTGGCGAAGAGCCGCTTCTTGTCGGCGTAGTACTCGTGTACGCCGGCGTACCGATCGAGGTGATCGGGGCTGAGCGTGGTCAGCACACCCACGTCGGGGAGCAGCCCCGGCGTGTCGTGCAGCTGGAAGCTGGAGATCTCGAGCGCGGCCCACGTGGGTGGGGTGTCGCGGAGCGGCAGTTCGGAGACCGGCGTGCCGATGTTCCCCACGTCGTCGGCATCGTGCCCGAGGGCACGCAGCAGGTGCCCGATCAGCGCCGTGGTAGTGGTCTTGCCGTTGGTGCCGGTGGTCGCGATGTAGCGGAGCTGCGGTGTGAGTCGGAGCGCGATTTCCACTTCGCTCACGATCGGGATGCCCGCCTTGGCGGCCACGAGCAGCGGCGGCACCGTGGGAGGCACGCCGGGGCTCACCACCACGACGGCCGCGTGCGCGATGCGTTCGAGGTTGTGCTGCCCCACATCCACACTGGCCCCTTCGCGCTCGAGCTCGCGCGCGGCGGCGCGTACGGCGTCGGTGGTGGACACATCGGAGGCATACACCGACTGACCGGCGCGGCGGAGCAGCCGCGAGGCGGCCACTCCGCTGCGCCCAAGACCGATCACCGCGAACTCACCGGCGCGTTCGGCCAGACGGCGCGCCACCAGCGCGGCCACCTCCTGCGACGTCCGTGTGCTCCCTGCGTTCGATGTCGTCTCCGGGTCCATACTCCTCTCCGTCAGCGAAGCTTGAGGGTGCTGAGCGCGAGGAACGCGCACAGGATCCCGATGATCCAGAAGCGGATGACCACCTGTGTCTCCGGCCATCCCTTCATCTCGTAGTGGTGATGCAGCGGGGCGCGCAGGAACACCCGGTGCTTCTGGGCGTACTCGAGCCCGTACCTGCGACGCCGGTACTTGAAGACCGAGCGCTGCAGGATCACCGACATCGTTTCGGCGAAGAACACGGCGCCCACGAACAGCAGCAGGAACTCGCTCTTGAGCAGGATGGCGATGGCCCCCACTGCACCGCCGAGGGCGAGCGACCCGGTGTCGCCCATGAACACCTGCGCGGGGTGCGCATTGTACCAGAGGAAACCGATGCAGGCGCCCACGATCGCGGCGCAGAACACGGTCAGCTCACCCGCACCGCGCAGGTAGAAGATCAGCAGGTGGGCCGAGGTGTCCACGCGCCCGATGAGGTACGCGAAGATGCCGAGCGTGAGCACGGCGATGGCAACGAGCCCGGACGACAGCCCGTCGAGCCCGTCGGTGAGATTCACGGCGTTGCTGACCCCGGTGAGAATGAACGTGACCCACGGGATGTACAACCACGCGGCCCAGGCGACCGCGGGCACCACGAGGATGTACTTGAAGAACGGCAGCGTCGTGCTCGCGCCCGGCAGCGTGGAAATCGGATCGAGGAGGAGGTAGGCACCGAGGGCGAGGCCACAGGTCACCTGCCCGGCCAACTTGTAGCGTTCCACCAGCCCCTCGTTCTTCTTCCCTTCCCGCTTCTGCTTGAGCTTGAGGTAGTCGTCGAGAAACCCGATGACGCCCATCCACGCCGTGACCGCCATGGCCAGCAG
>CAZNZG010000162.1:0-1869 GCA_964577455.1 uncultured Gemmatimonas sp.
GTGCTGGGGCTTGTCGGGCTGGGGGCGCGCGGTCGGCTGGTCGTGATCGGCACGGAGCAGGTGCGCCTCGCGGCGCAGAAGGGCAAGGTGGTGTTGGCTTTGGTGGCGCAGGATGTGTCGCGTCACTCGCTGGAGAAGGTCGTGCCGGTCCTACGGGCCCGTCGCGTCGAGGTGGTGGAGTGGCCGAGTGCGGCCGAGCTGGGAAACGCCGTCGGGAAAGAGACGACGGCGGCGATCGGGATCGTAGATCAGGCGCTGGCGCGCGGTATCCGTGGCGCCGTAGCCGGGGCAGCCCCGGCAGGCGACGCGACGCGCGTTTCGCGGTAGGAGGACGGGTTGAGCAAGCTTCGTGTGCATGACATGGCGGGTGAGTTCGGCATCTCGGCTGACGAGGTGATCGCGCTGCTGCGCCAGATGGACGTGCCGGTTCGCAGCCATTTGTCGCTGCTGACCGACGATCAGGTATCTCGTATTCGTGCCCGGTGGGAGCGCGAGAAGCGGGTGCGTGCCGAAAAGGCGCAGCCGGCGCCCGCTGCCGCCCCTCGGCGCCGTCGTACGGCCGCTGCGGAGGCCGCGCCGGCTCCGGAGGTGGAAGCCACCGCGGCTCCCGCCGCGCCGGTCGTCCGTCGCCGCCGCGCCGCCGACGTTGCCGACCATCACGATCACGACCACCACGACGCGCCCGATGCGGGCCACGCCGCTGAGGCTCCCGAGCCGGCGGCGCCTGTCGCCCCCGTGGCCGAGCGCGCGCCGGAGTCGCCGGCGGTCGTGAAGGCCGCTGAGGCCGCCCCTGCCGAGATCGCGGCGCCGAGCGTGCCCGCGCCGCGCCCACAGGCGGTCGAGGTGGTGGCCGATGCCGCCCCCGCGGCCCCTGTCGCGGCGGCACCGGTTGCGCCGGTGCCGGTCGCGCCGGTGCCCGCGGCTCCTCAGGCGGCTGCCGCTGAGCCCAAGCCCGCTGCCCCGGCGCCCGTCGCGCCGGTGCCGCCGGCTCCTGTTATCGCGCCGGCTCCTGCGCCGGTAGTCGCTGCCCCCGCGGCCGCGACCCCGCCGGCGCCGGTCGTCGTACCGCCGGCCGCTGTGGCGTCGGCAACCGACGCTCCGTCGGCAGGCGGCTCGGCTCCGGCCGTGCCTCCCGCCGCGCCTGCCCCGTCGCCCACGGCATCGCTGCCGCCTGATCGCCCGCGCCCGCGCCCCGTCGTTCCGGGCGCGCCGCGTCCGCGTCCTGTCGCCAGCGCGGCCCCCAACTTCGGGTCGGCCCGCCCCATCGCCTCGGCTGCGCCGGGTGGTGGCCTCTCGCAGGGACAGCGTCGCGACGACCGCCGCCCCGGCGGTGGTGGTGGGCCCGGTGGCAACCAGGGTGGTGGTGGCAACCAGCAGGGCGGCGGCCAGCAGCAGGGCATGCCGCAGGGTGGTGGCCAGAATCAGCAGCAGCGTCGTGGCAAGAAGAACAAGCGTGGAGCGGTCGACCAGGAAGCGGTGTCGGCCAACATCACGAAGACCATGACGGCCATGCGCGGGGCGCCCACACGCGGCCGCCCCGGGCGTCGCTTCGGCGCCGAAATGCGTGCCGAGGCCGAGGAGCAGCGGCAGATCGCGGCCGAGCGCGAGCGAAAGACCGTTCGCGTCAACGAGTTCATCACGGTGTCGGAACTGGCGCAGATCCTCGGGATTTCCGCCACGCAGATCGTGGGCTTCGCGTTCAAGTCGCTTGGCCTCATGGTCACGATCAATCAGCGACTCGACTTCGACCAGATCGAACTCATCGCCGGCGAGTTCGGCTTCCAGGCCGTCAAGGAAAGCGACTACGCCGCCGATGTCCCCGATCAGGGCGAAGAGGATCGCGAAGAGGATCTGCGTCCCCGTCCGCCC
>CAZNZG010000162.1:1879-8239 GCA_964577455.1 uncultured Gemmatimonas sp.
CATGGGTCACGTCGACCACGGCAAGACCTCGCTGCTCGACTACATCCGCAAGGCCAATGTGGTCGCGGGAGAAGCCGGCGGCATCACGCAGCACATCGGTGCCTACCACGTGGAGGTGGCCGGCAAGCGCACCATCACGTTCCTCGACACCCCCGGTCACGAGGCGTTCACCGCCATGCGTGCCCGTGGTGCCCAGGTCACCGATATCGTGGTCATCGTGATCGCGGCCGACGACCAGGTCATGCCGCAGACGGTCGAGGCGATCTCGCACGCCAAGAGCGCCGGTGTGCCGATCATCATCGCGATCAACAAGTGCGACCTGCCGACCGCCAACATCGAGAAGGTCAAGCAGGACCTGCTGCAGCATGAGGTCGTGCTCGAAGACTTCGGTGGCACCGTGCTGCACTCCGAGATCTCGGCCAAGAAGGGCACCGGCGTGCCGGAACTGCTCGATCAGATCCTCCTGCAGTCCGACATCCTCGAGCTCAAGGCCAACCCGTCGCGCCGCGCTGTCGGCTCGGTGGTGGAAGCCCAGCTCGATCAGGGCAAGGGCCCCGTGGCCACCGTGCTCGTCCAGAACGGCACGCTCAAGGTCGGCGACGACTACATCTGCGGCATTCACTCCGGTCGCGTGCGCGCCATGCTCGACGAGCGTGGCAAGCAGGTCAAGGAAGCCGGTCCGGCCATTCCGGTCCAGATCCTCGGCCTCACCGGTGTGCCCATGGCGGGCGACCAGCTCCTCGTCGTCGACGACGCCACGGCCGCTCGTGAAATCGCGCAGCGTCGTGAACGACTCGATCGCGAAGCCAAGAGCCGCCGCACCACGCGTGGCGTGGTCTCGCTCGAAGACTTCATGTCGCAGGCCACGGCGGGGCAGAAGCGTCAGCTGCGCCTGGTCATCAAGGCCGACCAGGGTGGTCCGGCGGAAGCGCTCGCCGACGCCCTGCAGCAGCTCTCCAACAACGAAGTGCAGGTGGAGATCATCCACCGCGCCGTCGGTGCCATCGCCGAAAGCGACATCCTGCTCGCCAAGGCGGCCGGCGCCATCATCATCGGCTTCCACGTGCGCCCGGACAACAATGCCCGGTCGGCCGCGGAGCGCGAAGGCGTCGACATCAAGCTCTATCGCATCATCTACGAAGCCGTGGCCGACGTGAAGGCCGCCCTCGAAGGGATGCTGCGTCCCGAAGAGCGCGAAGTCGTGTACGGCGAGGCGGAGGTTCGCGAAACGTTCAAGGTCGCCCGGATCGGGACCATCGCCGGCTGCATCGTCCGCTCGGGCAACGTCAACCGGAAGGGGCGTATCCGCGTCATCCGCGACGGCATCGAGATCTACGATGGGGCCATTTCCTCGCTGCGTCGCTTCAAGGACGACGTCAACGAGGTCAAGGAAGGCTACGAGTGCGGTATCGGCATCGAGAACTTCAACGATCTCAAGATCGGCGACGTGTTCGAGTGCTACCGTACCGAGGAAGTGGCGCGTACGCTCGATCAGGCCTCCAAGGTCTGAGGAGAATCCATGGGCGAACCGCGGCGTCCTGACCGCGTCGCCGAAGCGATTCGTGAAGAAGTCGCGACCTTCCTGGCGGAAGGCGCGAAGGACCCACGCATCAAGGCGTTCGTCACCGTGACAGCGGTCGACGTAACGCGCGATCTTCGGCACGCGACGGTGTTTGTCAGCCTCATGGGTGACGACGCCGACAAGAAGTCGACCGTCGAGGGGCTGGGCAGTGTGGCCAGCCACCTCCGGTCGCGCCTGGGCAAGTCGCTCAGGTTGCGCTCGGCACCGGAGATCCATTTCCGGACCGACGAGAGTGTCGCGCGCGCCGGGCGCATCGAGACCCTGCTCGCGCAGATCCGCGACGAACGTGAACAGCGCGAACAGCGTGAGCACTCGTCTGCAGACGACGCACCGGCCGCCGACTCGCCGTCTGCGGAGTGAGCAGAGGCGAGCTCGTGTCGCTCGCTCATGAACAGGGCGTCCCGCGCACGTCGGGGCTGCTCTTCGTCGACAAGCCGGCCGGAGTGTCGTCGCACGATGTCGTATCCATCGTGCGACGCGCTGCGCGTACCCGGCGTGTCGGCCACGCCGGGACCCTCGATCCGTTCGCCACAGGGCTCCTCGTACTGGCGGTCGGGCCGTGTACCCGGCTGCTGCCGCATATCGTGGGCGATCCCAAGGTCTACGAGACCACGATCCGTTTCGGGCATGAGACCGACACCGACGACGCCACCGGTGCCACCGGGGCTACGGCGGAGTTGCCGCCCCTCGAATGGCTCACCGATCCGCTGAACGTCGATCGCCTCGCCGCCGAGGCGGCGCTCACCGGTGCCATTGCACAGGTCCCGCCGATGTATTCCGCCAAGCACGTGGACGGCCGTCGGGCGTACGATCTCGCGCGCCGTGGTGAGGTGGTGGAACTGCCGGCGGTGACCGTCCGCGTGGACCGATGGGATTGGGTGAGTGCCAGTGGGGACTCGCTCACCACGCGCATCACGTGCGGACCGGGGACCTACATCCGGGCGCTTGCCAGAGATCTCGGGCGCGCCATGCACAGCGCCGCGCACTGCGCCACGTTGCGCCGACTGGCCAGCGGGCCGGTGAACCTGTCGCATGCGGTGCCGGTCGAGCAGTTGACACCGGGGGCGATCGCCGATGGGACGGTCGCCCTGCATTCCCCATTGCCCGCGCTCGGGGAGATCGCGCATCAGCCGCTCGATGAGGCGCAGCTCAGGGATCTGCAGCACGGCCGTCCGGTTCGCGCCACGGTCTCCGGCGAGCGCGCAGCGCTGCTGCGCGACGGCGATGTAGTCGCCATGGCCGAACGGACCGCGCACGATCGCTGGCAGCCACGGGTGGTGTTGCTCGGAGAGCCGGCGTGACCGGTGTGCCCATCGGCCTGCCGCTGTCCGATGGTGCCGTCATTACGGTCGGAACCTTCGATGGCGTGCACCGCGGCCATCAAGACGTGCTCGCCACCCTCGTACGGCACGCCGAGGCGCGCGGGGTACCGAGCGTGGTGGTCACCTTCGATCCGCATCCACTCGAAGTGGTCAATCCCGCGGCCGCCCCGCCACTGCTCACGGAGCGCAACGAGAAGCTGGCGATGTTTGCCCAGTCCGGGGTGTCGTACGTGGCGGTGCTACCGTTCACCCGCGCCCTGGCGGCGTTCGAAGCCGAGCGCTTCGTCGATGAGGTCCTGCTGGAGCGGTTCGCGATGCGTGAGCTGCTGGTGGGTCACGATCACGGCTTCGGCCGTGGGCGACTGGGTGACATCGAGGTGCTGCGAAGCCTTGGCGAGAGTCGTGGGTTTCAGGTCACGGTCCTGCCACCCGTGCACGCCGCCGATGGCCATGCCATCAGTTCGACGGCCATCCGGCGCGCCGTCGCCGGTGGGGATCTGGCCCGGGCGGCGGCGGGGCTGGGCCGCCCCTACAGTCTTTCGGGCGTGGTCGTGCGGGGCGACCAGCGTGGCCGCACCATCGGGTTCCCCACCCTCAACCTCGGAGCGGTGTCTGCACGGAAGCTGCTCCCTCCCGACGGAGTGTACGCTGTGCGGGTGCAGCTTCCCGAGGGGGAGTACGGCGGCATGCTGAACCTGGGCCCGCGGCCCACGGTGGGAGACCACCAGCGCCGGGTGGAAACGCACGTCTTCGACGCATCACGCGACTGGTACGGGGCCCACGTGCGGCTCGACTTCGTTCGCTACCTGCGTGGCACGCGCCCGTTTGCCGGCCTCGAGGCACTCAAGGCCCAACTGGCAGAGGACGAGCGGGCCGCCCGGGCCGCCTTGGCGCGCGGGGCAGGGGACTGGCTACCGCACACGGCGGCGTCTCTCTAAGTTAAGGGGCTTGGCGCACTTTGCGCCTGTTCTGGCGCCTCTCCTCCCGGCGCGCTGACATTCCCCCTGGCCACCGGCATCGATGGCAAACCTGAAGTACCGCGTCCTGCTGATCGTAGGACTCCTCGCGGCCTCTGCATGGGCCCTCTTTCCGCGCACCGTCGTCGAACGGGTGAAGCGCGATGGCGTGTTCGTGTACGACACCGTTCGTCGGGTCCCGCTCAAGCGCGGTCTCGACCTCCAGGGCGGCATGAACCTCACGCTCGAAATCGACGAGTCGAAGCAACAGGTCGCCAACAAGTCCGAAGCGCTCGACCGTGCACTGAAGGTCGTGCGCCAGCGCATTGACGAATTCGGCGTGGCCGAACCCGTCGTGCAGAAGGTCGGCGATGATCGCATCATCGTCGAGCTCCCCGGGATCGACGACGCCGAGCGCGCGCAGTCCGTGGTGCAGAAGTCGGCCTTCCTCGAGTTCCAGATCACCGACAAGACGGGCGCGCTCGAAAAGGTCATGAACCGCTTCGACGAGATCGCGAAGTCGCAGGGCATTGCGATCGGTGCGACGGCCGAGGCCAAGACCGCCGGTGCGGATTCGGCCAAGCCCACGACGGTGTCGTCGCTGCTCACGCAGAAGACCGACAGCACCAAGGACAGTGCGGCGGTTGCCGGCACCACGGGCGGCGACAGCGCGAGCAAGAAGCCGGCGCCGGTCAGCGGCGGGCTCTTCGCCACCAACGTGCAGCCGGGACAGATCCCGGGGCAGTACATCGTCCCCGAGGCCGCCTTCCCCGCCATCGATCAGGCGCTCCAGTCGCCCGCCATCCAGGCCGCCATGCCCCCGGGCAAGGTTATGCGTTGGGGCGTCGATTCGCTTGCCAACGGTGCGCAGCGCTTCCGCGCCCTGTACGTGCTCGACGCGCGTCCGATCATCACCGGTGAGGTCCTCACCGATGCCCGCCCCAACACCGATCCGGTGGAAGGCAACGTGGTGCAGTTCACCCTCAACAATGAGGGCGCCCGTCGCTTCAAGGTCGAAACGGGCAAGCACGTGAAGGACAACATGGCCATCGTGCTCGACCAGCGCGTGATCACGGCGCCGGTGCTGCAGAGCGCGATCGGCCGCAACGGCCAGATCACGCTTGGCGGTGGCACGCTGCAGGCGGCGCAGGACCTCGCGCTCGTGCTGCGCGCCGGTGCCCTCCCCGTGCCGCTCAAGGTCGCCGAAGTGCGGCAGATCGGCGCCAGCCTCGGCAACGACTCGATCAACAAGGGAATCATCGCCCTGATCGTGGCGTTCGGGCTCGTGCTCGCCATCATGATCGGCTACTACCGCTTCGCCGGGATTCTCGCCGTTGCCGGTCTCCTGCTGTACCTCGTGTACACGCTGGCCATGCTCGCCGGTTTCAACGCCGTGCTCACGCTTCCGGGACTCGCGGGTTTCGTCCTCTCCATCGGTATCGCCGTCGACGCCAACGTGCTGATCTTCGAGCGCATCCGTGAAGAAATCGATCAGGGCAAGTCGGTGCGCCTGTCGATCGATGAGGGCTTCCGACACGCGCTCAGCGCCATCGTCGACACCTCAGCCGCCACGATCCTCTCGGGTATGGTGCTCTACCAGTACGGTACGGGACCGGTGCGAGGCTTCGCCGTCACGCTCGTCGCGGGCCTCGTGGCCTCGCTGTTCACGTCGATTTTCGTGAGCAAGACTTTCTTCCTGGTCTGGTTGAACCGCGCGCGCGGCACCCAGACGCTGAGCATCTGAGGCCGTCATGCTGCGCATCTTCCACAACACCAAGTACGAGTTCATCAAGCACTGGAAGCTGGCCGCCGGTCTCACCGTGGCCTTCATCGCCGCCGGACTGGTGACCTTCGGGATCACCGGCGGTGTGAACTACAGCATCGAGTTCACCGGTGGCACGCTGATGCAGGTCGAGTTCAAGCAGGCGCCCGACGTTGCACTCGTGCGCAGCACGCTCGACAAGGCCGGCATCACGGGCGCCGAGATTCAGCAGTATGGCGCTGCCACGGACTACACCATCCGTGCCCGGGACGAGAAGCAGGTGGAGTCGCAGGCGGCCGGTGCCGAGGGCGTGTCCAAACAGATTCAGGCGGCGCTCGATGGCCAGTTCGGCAAGGGCAACGTGACGATCGTACGCACCGAAGCCGTCGGCCCCAAGGTCGGCAGCGAGCTGCGCTCCGGTGCGGCGACCGCCATGATCATCGCGTCGCTCTTCACGCTGATCTACCTGGCCATCCGCTTCGACTGGCGCTTCGGTGCCGCCGCCGTGCTGGCCACGTCGCACGACATCCTCGTGACGTTCGCGTTCATCAAGCTGTTCAACATCGAGGTGTCGCTCACGGTGGTGGCCGCGATCCTCACGCTGCTTGGGTACTCGGCAAACGACACGATCATCATCTTCGATCGGGTGCGTGAGAATCTCAGGAAGCCGCACAAGGGCTTCACGCTGGGCCAGCTGCTCGATCGCTCGATCAACGAGACGTTGCCCCGTTCCATCAT
>CAZNZG010000163.1:0-8190 GCA_964577455.1 uncultured Gemmatimonas sp.
GGGAAGGTCCTTGCCTTCGAGGAATTCGAGCGAGGCACCACCGCCGGTGGAGACGTGACTCATCTGCGCTTCGAGCCCCGCCTCCGCGACCGCCGCCGCGCTGTCGCCCCCGCCGATGATCGTCGTGGCACCATGCGACGTGGCCTGTGCCATGGCCTCGGCGACACCGCGAGTGCCGGCGTCGAACGGCGGCTTTTCGAAGACGCCCATGGGGCCGTTCCAGAGCACGGTTTTCGCACTCTCGACGAGGGCACGGTACTGCGTGACACTCTCCGGTCCGATGTCGAACATGGCCTGTCCGGCGGGAATGGCGTCGCGCGCGACCGCGCTGGCCTCGGTGCCGGCATCCATGGCCGGGGCGATCGTCGCATCGATCGGCAGCACGAGCTTGTCACCCGCGCGCGCCAGGAGATCCTTCGCCATCTCGAGGCGATCCGGCTCCACGAGTGAGTTGCCGGTCTCGAAGCCCATGGCCCTGAAAAAGGTGCACGCCATGGCACCGCCGATCAGCAGTTTGTCGACTTTCGGGAGTAACGCCTCCACGACGTCGATCTTGCCGGAAATCTTGGAGCCACCGAGGATCGCCACGAACGGCCGCTGCGGGGCCGCCAGTGCACCGCCTAGATACGCGAGTTCCTTCTCCATCAGCAACCCTGCGACTGCGGGACGACAGAACCTGGCGACGCCAGCCGTGCTGGCGTGCGCACGATGCGCTGCTCCGAATGCATCGTTCACGTAGAAGTCGCCCAACTGCGCCAGCTGATACGACAAGGCCTCGTCGTTCTTTTCCTCACCGGGGAGAAAACGGGTGTTCTCCAGCAGGAGCACTTCGCCAGGCGCGAGATTCTGCGTAGCCTCGACGGCACGCTCCCCCACGGTCACGTCGAGGAAGTGCACCGGGCGCGGCAACAGGGCGCGCAGACGCTCCGCCACCGGTGCGAGGGAGTACTTCGCCTCCGGCGCTCCCTTGGGCCGGCCAAAGTGCGCCAGCAGCACCACACTCGCCCCGCCATCGAGGAGCGTGGTGATGGTGGGCAGCGCCGCGGTGATGCGCGTGTCGTCGGCAACGGCACCCGCATCATCGAGGGGAACGTTGAAGTCCACGCGGACAAGTGCGCGTTTCCCCTGCAGTTCGGCGGGTGTCAGGTCACGAATGGTCTTGGTGTTCATCGAAGGACGTGGCGGAGACAAAGAAAACGACCCACGCCGAGGTCACGAGGAGCTCGGCGTGGGCAGTTCGACGTACGAAGATCCTCAGAGGCGCGAGCCGACGTAGCGCAGCAGGTCGACGCAGCGCGACGAGTAGCCCCACTCGTTATCGTACCAGCCCGAGATCTTCACCATGGTGCCGTTGATGACGATCGTGCTGCCGGCGTCGAGGGTGCAGGAGTACGGGTTGCCGATGTAGTCCACCGACACCAGGGGCTCGTTGCTGTAGCCGAGAATCCCCTCGAGGGCGCCGCTTTCCGATGCCGCCTGGAAGGCCGCGTTCACTTCGTCCTTGGTGACGGGACGCTCCACGATGCAGGTCAGGTCGGTGAGCGACACGTCGGGCGTGGGCACGCGCACCGCCACGCCGTCGATCCTCCCCTTCACTTCAGGAATGACCAGCGAGGTGGCCTTGGCCGCCCCCGTCGTGGTGGGGATCATCGAGACCGCCGCCGCGCGCGCACGGCGCAGATCCTTGTGCGGCAGGTCGAGGATCGACTGATCGTTGGTGTAGCTGTGGATGGTGACCATCGAGCCGTGCACGAATCCGAACGACTCGCGGATCACCTTCACCATCGGCGCCAGGCAGTTCGTGGTGCACGAGGCGTTGGAGATGATGTGATGCGACGCCGGATCGTACTTGTCGCTGTTCACACCCATCACCACGGTGATGTCTTCGTTGGTGGCGGGCGCCGAGATGATGACCTTGCGGGCACCTCCTTCGATGTGCTTCACCGCGTCCTTGGCGTCGGTGAAGCGGCCCGTCGACTCCAGCACGATGTCCACGCCGAGGTCCTTCCAGGGCAGCTTGGCCGGATCGCGCTCGGCGAGGATCTTGACCTTGTCACCGTCGATGGTGAGGCCATCGGCATCGGCGCTCACCTGCCCGTCGTACTTCCCGTGCACCGAGTCGTACTTGAAGAGGTGCGCGAGGGTCTTGGTGTCGGTGAGGTCGTTGATGGCAACGAAATCGATGTCCGCGACGCCCTGCTGCTTGGCGGCGCGCAGCACCTGGCGGCCGATGCGGCCGAAGCCGTTGATGCCAACGCGAAGAGCCATTCGTGTCAGTTCCTGAAGAAGTCCGAGTCGGGAGCGGCACGGTCGCCGGGATCGGGCGCCCGTCCGAAGGTAACACAGCTGATGATTCGGGCGCCGCCTTCCACCAAGGCTTGCACAGCGGCGTTGAGCGTCGCGGCCGTCGTGACCACGTCGTCGACCAGCACCAGATGCCGGCCACGAAGCTCCGCTCGGCGGTGCAGCGGCACCGCGAACGCATGGGAAACGTTGCTTGCGCGCTCCGAAGGTGTCAACCGCACCTGCGTTTGCGTACTGCGGCTGCGAACGAGCGCATCGGTCCACACGGGGACGTGCCAGTGCGGTGACAGGGCCCGCGCCAGTGACTCCGCCTGATTGTAGCCGCGTTCACGGTGACGGGCCGCCGATAGTGGCACGGGCACAAGTGCCGCCCGCTCGGCCACCACGTCAGATGGCCAGTGGAGGCGCGCCATGGAGCGCGCCATCGGCTCTGCGGTCCGCCACCACCCCCGGTACTTGAGCGCATGGACGAGATCGGCACCGGTCCCCGTGTCCATCCGAGCCGCCGATCGTACTGCACGGACAGCCGGATCGAGCCGCGCGCACCAGCGACATGGTGGCAATTCGCACGCACTGGGAAGCGCCACCGCCCGCCGATCGCCGTCGGCGCGGCGCATCGACGGCAAGGGCACGGACACCGACAACCGCGGCTGTCCACAGCGCTCACATTGCGGATACGACAGAGGAACGATGCCCGCCATGCACGAGGGGCACACGATGCCCGAGCCCTGCGCCGTATGGGGTCGGTGACACACCACGCAGGCCCCCGGCAGCAGCAGATCGATGGCGCCACGCCAGAGCGCCCGCATGGTTCCCGGCCGCGGCTGCACGCTAGCGGGGCGGAAGAGCGGCAGCACCCGCTGGCGTGAGCGGGCGTACGTCATCGATGGGTGGCACACCCTGACCAAGCGCCGCCCACATCACAGCGCGGGGGGCCGGCTGTCCGAACCAGCACTCGAAGGCGCTCGCTCCCTGCTCCACCAGCATGCGCAGCCCATCTTCGGCGCGCAGCCCCAGCGAACGGGCGCGACGTACCCATGGGGTCCCCTCGGCCCGATACACGAGATCGAACACCGCGGCACTCCGTTCCAAACGCGCGGGGTCCATGGGCATATCGCTCCCCTCCATGCCAATCGGCGTGGTATTCACGACCAAGGCCGTATTGCGCCACACCGCGGTGGGTACATCCCCATGCCTGTGGATGATCGCGGCGAGCCCGATGCGCTCGAGCAGCGCCTCTGCCCGCGCCGGGTCGCGCACCACGAGGTGCAGCGGTTCTCCGGTTCCTGCTGAGTACTCCGCAAGTGCGATCAGCACCGCCGCCGCCGCGCCACCGGCACCGAATACCACGACGTCCCCCCCCGATGGTGCGCGGCCAAGGGCACGCAGCGACGCCGTCACCCCGGCCACGTCGGTGTTGTGCCCGACGAGCACGGAACCGTCCCACCAGAACGTGTTCACCGCGCCCGCCTTCTCGGCGATGGGTGTGAGCCGTGCGGCCCGGTTGAACATCGACTCCTTGTGGGGAATGGTGGCGTTTCCGCCCATCCGCCTCACCTGCAAGTCACGCAGCGTTGCGTCGAGCGCGGCGGGTGCTGTGTCGCGCCGCTCGTAACGCAGCGGCAGTCCGCAGGCATCAAGGGCCGCCTGTTGAAACAGGGGGGAGAGTGAGTGGGCAACGGGATGGCCGAGCACGACGAGACCCGCCGGAGCCTCTGTGGCGCGACAGAACCCGGCTGGCAACCCGTCGCTCACGGCGTACGTTCGCGGTCGGCGACGACGCGATCGAGTACCAATCCGATCTCGCGGTGCAGTTCCTCGTAGGTCGCGCGGTACACGTCGAGATCTCCACCGAACGGATCGCTCACCGGTCGGGCCATGCCGCTGCTGAAGGCGGTCAGCATGAACGCGCGCCCGTGGCCGCCAAGTGCCTCGGCGCGCTCGAGATGGTGGGGACCCATCGTGAGAATGAGGTCGGCGCCGGCCACCAGATCCGGGGCCAGCTGCCGTGCTCGGTGCTCACCGAGATCGATGCCGTGCTCAAGCGAGACGAGGAGGGCGCCATCTGAAGCGGGCGCATCGGGCCACGCACTGGTCCCGGCGCTGCCAATCGTGATATCGCTCAGCGCCCGCTCGGCAATCATGCGGCGCGCAATACCTTCAGCCAGCGGACTGCGGCACGTGTTCCCCGTGCAGACGAAGAGGAGATGCATCCGGCGGCGCTCCGAATTGAGTCGGGAATCGGAAGTCACGACAGCACGACCTCGGTGGTCAGGTGTCGCCAAGCAGATCGGGCACCACGTCGCGCAGCTGACGCGCCGACAGTACCCCGGGACGAATGACGCGCGGGCGCCGTCCGGTACAGTCCACGACCGTGGAAGGCATGGACGGCTCGAGACGCCCACCGTCGAGCACGTGCAGCAGGCCACGACGGATCTCGTCGGGCCACTGCTGGACAATCTCGGACGCCACCATGGCAGGCGGTACCCCGGGGCGGTTGGCGCTCGTACTGGTGATCGGTTCACCGTACGCGGCCAGCAGTCGCTGCAGGCCGGCGTGTGGCGTGAATCGCACAGCCACACCGCCCTCCGGGCCCCTCAGCCGTGCCGGAACCCGGCCGTCGCCACCGCGCAGGACGAGAGTGAGCGGCCCCGGCCAGAACCGCGCGGCGAGGTGCGCGGCATAGGTGGGCAGGTGCAGGTCGAGCCGGCCGATCTGCTGTGGATCGCCGATGAGCAGCAGAAACGGCTTACCCGGTGGCCTGCCCTTCATGCGCACCAACGCCTCGACCGACTCGTGATCGACCGCAGTCCCGAATCCGTACACCGTTTCCGTGGGATACGCGATGACGCGCCGCTCGGTGAGATGCGCAATGGTGCCGCGAAGCGCATTCTCGACCTCCACCGGAGACCAGAACGGAACTGTCATGCCGTCCGCGTGCATGGTGCTACTCGGTGAGCATGCTGAGTGCCTCGGCGCGCGCGAAGTCGGCCTCTTCGGTGATCTTCATGGCGCGTTCACTGCCGCGGACGACCACCACGGTCATCCCCAGCCGCTCGCACAGTGCAGCGTCATCCGTTGCCCCCACGCCATCGCGCCGTGCGGCTATGTGCGCCTCTTCGAGCATCAGACGCGGAAATGCCTGCGGCGTCTGCGCACGCCACAGCCGTCCCCGATCGACGGTGCGGACGATCCGGCCATGCTCGTCGACTTCCTTGAGGGTGTCCACAACGGGCAGTGCCGCAACGGCTCCATGACCTCGACGCGCCTCGGCGATGACGCGGTCGATGGTTTCGTCGGTCACCAGAGGGCGGGCCGCATCGTGCACCACCGCCACGTTTACCTCCTCGGGAAGATCCTCGAGGCCGTTGACCACGCTTTCGTGGCGCTCGCTACCGCCGACGGAGACGAGCAGCCGATCCACGTCGCACTGAAACAGCCAGGGTGGCGGATCGGCGGCGTACGCCTTCGGAAGCACGACGACCACCACGGCGACGTCGGGACGCGCCATGAAGGCCTGCACGCTGTGCAGCAGCGCCGGCCGTCCGGACACCCAGCGGAACTGCTTGAGCTCCGCGCTGCCCGTGCGCTTGCCTGATCCACCCGCGACGATCACCACGCCCACGTCGCGGACCACGCCCTCCGGCGCGCGGGAGGCCTCGCCACGCGAGGCCACCACCGGCGGTGGAATCACGCGTCGAGGCGACTGCATCGGTTGCTCGGGCGACGCGCCCGCGGGCTGATCACTCATGCGATCCGGAGTTGAAGGGGGCGCGGAGAAGTGCGCTCATTGAGCGTCCTTTCCCACAGTGCGTTGCAGGACATCGGACAGCGTTCGCACCCCGATGAGCTTCATGTCGGCGGGGGCTTTGCGCGGCAGGGCGCGCTCGGACAGGAAGGCCGTGGTCATCCCGAGCTTGGCGGCCTCGGCCAGTCGCCGTTCCGCTTGCGACACCGGACGAACTTCACCGCCAAGCCCCACCTCCCCGAGAAAGATCGCCTGCGCCGGGAGCGGCCGATCGACGACGCTCGACGCGAGCGCTGCCACGATCGCGAGGTCCACGGTTGGCTCCTGTACCCGCATGCCGCCCACGACGTTGCAGAAGACATCGAGCTGGGCACAGGAGAAGCCGCCGCGCTTGTCGAGCACCGCGAGCAGCAGTGCGAGCCGTCGCGAATCGATCCCGTTCGCCACACGCTGCGGCGTGCCGAACCCGGCGCGCGCCGCCAGAGCTTGTACCTCGACGAGCACCGGTCGTGTTCCTTCCATGAGCGCACACACGGCGCTGCCGCTGCTCACGTCGCGACGATCACCGAGAAAGAGCGCCGATGGATTTTCCACGGGGACAAGACCGGTAGTCACCATGCGGAACACACCGATTTCATCGACGCTCCCGAAGCGATTCTTGGTGGCACGCAGCACGCGATGATCGAGCGTACCGTCGCCCTCGAAGTACAGGACCGTGTCAACGATGTGCTCGAGCGTCTTTGGTCCCGCGATGCCGCCGCCCTTGGTTACGTGCCCAATCACGAAGACCGTGGTATTGGTGTCCTTGGCGAAGCGCATGAGGCGCGCGGCGCACTCGCGGACCTGTCCCACGTTGCCCGGTGCCCCCTCCAGCAATTCGGTGTGCACCGTCTGGATGGAGTCCACGATGAGACAGCTGATGCGGCGTCCGTTGGCCACGGGCTGCGCCGCCGTGGCCAGGATGGTCTCGAGCGACGTTTCCGTGAGCAGCGACACGGCCGTCGCGTCTTCGGCCAGCCGGTCGGCGCGCAGGCGCACCTGCAGGGCACTCTCTTCACCGGACACGTAGAGCGTGCCCTGCCCGGCGGCCTCGAGCCGGGCCGCCACCTGGAGAAGCAGCGTGCTCTTGCCGATGCCGGGTTCACCGCCAACGAGCACCATGCTGCCGGGGACGATTCCACCGCCCAGCACGAAATCGAACTCGTTCAACCCCGTTCGCCAGCGTGGCGTGTCCGTGGTGGTCACACGTCCGAGCGAAACGGTGGTGCCGGCCACCCCGGCGGCGGCGCGCGCCGCCGTGCGCTTGCTCGTGGGCACGCTCGCCACGATCTCTTCGGCCAGGGTATTCCATGCCCCGCAGGCATCACACCGTCCGGCCCACTTGGGCGACTGCGC
Organism: uncultured Gemmatimonas sp.; assembly: GCA_964577455.1. Taxonomy (GTDB): domain Bacteria; phylum Gemmatimonadota; class Gemmatimonadetes; order Gemmatimonadales; family Gemmatimonadaceae; genus Gemmatimonas. The sequence goes on from CAZNZG010000163.1 coordinate 7,448, forward strand.
TCCGCACTCCGTGCAGGCGTAGACGGTCTTCGCCTTGGCCATCAGAACGGGGTTCCGCCGAAGTCATCGTCGTGACCGCCCTTCACCAGTTTGGGGCCACCGAAGCCCCCGCCGCCGCCGTACTCCGGCGGCGCTTCGCGCGCCGAGAAGTTGTCGAAGCGTGTGTACTGCTTGTGGTAGAACAGACGCGCGCTGCCGATGGGGCCGTTACGCTGCTTCCCGATGATGATCTCCGCCCGCCCTTCGATCGACGGATCCTTGAGGCGACCGTTTTCATCACGCTCGGCGTAGACCTCCTGCCGGAAGATGAACATGATCACGTCGGCGTCCTGCTCGATGGCGCCCGACTCGCGAAGATCCGAAAGCTGGGGGCGCCCCTTGTCGTCGCCAGTACGCTGCTCCGGCGCACGCGAGAGCTGTGAGAGCGCCACCACGGGCACGCCCAACTCCTTCGCGAGTGCCTTGAGGCCACGCGAAATCTGCGACACTTCCTGCTGACGGTTCTCCACGCCGGCGGGGCCCGTCATGAGCTGCAGATAGTCCACGATGATGAGCCCGAGGTCGTGCTCCGCCTTGAGGCGACGCGCCTTGGCGCGCATGTCGAGCAGCGTGATGCCGGGAGTATCGTCGATGAAAATGGGGGCATGGCTCAGAATACCAGCGGCCTGCGCCAGACGTGGCATCGATTCGTCGAGCGCCCGCCCTCCTTTACGCAGCGCCTGCGCATCGATCAGCGCTTCCGC
>CAZNZG010000164.1:0-7853 GCA_964577455.1 uncultured Gemmatimonas sp.
GGCCGACTGCGCTCGATCAGCGCGATCAATGATTGCTTCATGCGGCCGCGTTACCCCGAGGAAACGCAGTTCAGCTACTATCACGCGTCGCTCTTCTGCGAGTGGGTGGAAAGCACCCGCGGTGCGAAGGCGCTTCCGGCCCTGCTGCGGGCTTTCCGAGATGGGCGCGATACCCCATCGGCGATGCAGGAGGTGCTCGGCCTTGCCCTCCCGGAGGTAGACGTGCAGTTCGATGGCTGGCTTCGCCAACGTTTCGCCACCGAGTTGCAGGCACTGTCCGGTCCAACCGGCAGCGACAGCACGGGCGGGCAGTTCGTGATGACGATGCGCCGCGCCGTCGGCATGCTCGAGGTACAGAAGGATTCGGCACGGGCGCTGCTCGAACGGGCCCGCATGATGTTTCCGTCGTATGCGGGAGACGATGGGCCCGCCTGGTACCTCACCCGGGTGGCGCTCGACGCAGGCGACACCACGCTGGCCCTGCAGATGGTGGAGCAGGTGACCGGCCGGGACGAGACAGCCTACCGGGCCAACAAGCTGGAAGCGGAACTCCGTACGGCGCGTGGTGACCGCGCGGGTGCGATCGCGGCAATCGAGCGCCTCCTCTGGATCTGGCCATACGACGCGGGCGACCACGAAGCGTTGGCGATCCTCTCCATGCAGCATGGCGATCACCAACGCGCCGTACGGGAGCGGCGCGCCATTCTGGCGCTCAGGCCAGCAGATCGCGCCGAAGCGCGCTATGAGCTGGCCCGGGCGCTCGCCGCGGCTGGTGACGTCGCCGCGGCGCGGCGTGAAGTGCTCGGCCTGCTCGAAGATGCGCCAGGCTACGAGGATGCCCAGGCGCTGTTGCTGGAACTGCGCAGGCGGGGAGGAAGCGAGTGATGCGGATTCGCATGGTGATCGGTGCGCTGTGCCTGCTCATGCACACCACGGGGAGTCTGCTGTCGGCGCAGCGCCGGAGCGCGCCACAGTTCGAGCCCAACGTACCCTACGATGGTCGACTCACCTGGGTACGCATCAAGTACATCATGCCGGACTTCAGCGGTGGATTTCGCAGCCGCGATCTGCCCTGGGCGCACGACTATCCCCGTGGCGAACGGCATTTCACCAAGATCGTGAGTGAGATCTCCACGGCCCGGGTGCGGCTCGGTGCGAGCAACATCCTTACGCTGGACGATCCGCAGCTGGGCAGATACCCCGTGGCCTACATGGCGGAGCCGGGGTTCTGGCGCCCGTCTGAGAAGGAGGTGCTGGGGCTGCGCAATTACCTCACGAAGGGTGGCTTCATCATCTTCGACGACTTTGCCGGGCAGCACTGGATGAACTTCGAAAGCCAGATGCGCCGCGTGTTCCCCAATGTGCGCGCCGTACCGCTGGACACGAAACATCCGATTTTCGACTCGTTCTACAAGATCTCGTCGCTGGAGTACACGCATCCGTACTACGGTCTCAAGTCCGTGTTTTACGGCTTCTTCGAAGACAACGACCCGCGCAAGCGGCTGCTGGCCATCGCGAACTACAACAACGACCTGTCGGAGATGTGGGAGTTCTCCGACGTGGGCATGTTTCCGGTCGACATGTCGAACGAAGCGTACAAGCTGGGCGTGAACTACGTGATCTACGCACTGACGCGTTGATCCCCTCCATCAACTTCCAGAGGCATCGCGTGACCGCACCCCTCACAGAACTGGATACGCTCGACGACGCAGTCCTGGCCGACCGGCTGCAGGGGGCCGGCCAGCGTATCGCGGCTGAACTGCGCAAGGTGATCGTGGGACAGGACGCCGTGGTGGAGCAGGCGCTGGTCGCGCTCTTCGCCGGCGGAAACTGTCTGCTGGTGGGCGTGCCCGGACTGGCCAAGACGCTGCTCATCTCCACGTTGGCGCGCGCGCTCGACCTCAAGTTCTCACGCATCCAGTTCACCCCGGACCTCATGCCGAGCGACGTGACCGGCACCGATGTGATCCAAGATGATCCCGCCACCGGCCAGCGACGGCTCGCGTTTCTCCCCGGCCCGGTCTTCGCGAACGTGCTGCTGGCGGACGAGATCAACCGGACGCCGCCCAAAACGCAGGCGGCGCTGCTCGAAGCCATGCAGGAGAAACGGGTGACAGTCCAGGGGCGTACCTACGATCTCGACAAGCCATTCTTCGTGTTCGCCACGCAGAACCCGATCGAGCTCGAAGGCACGTACCCGCTCCCCGAAGCGCAGCTCGACCGGTTCATGCTCGAGGTGATGCTCGATTACCTCCCGGAGGAAGACGAAGTGGCGGTGGTGAAGGCGACCACGGCGCTTCCGCCGGATGCCGTGACGCCGGTGGTGAGCAAGGAGGAGATCCTGGCCTATCAGCGCGTGGTGCGGCGGCTGCCGATCGCCGATGCCGTCACGCGGTACGCCGTGAAGCTGGTGCGCGCTTCGCGCCCAACCGACGGGTCGGCACCCGACTATGTGAAGCAATGGGTGAGCTACGGCGCCAGCGTGCGCGCCGCGCAGGCATTGGTGCTGGGCGCCAAGGCGCGTGCCCTGCTGCAGGGGCGCGCCAGCGCGAGCTTCGATGACGTGAAGGCGCTCGCGCGCCCCGTCTTGCGTCATCGCGTGCTCGTGAACTTCCAGGCCCAGTCCGAAAAGGTCACCACCGACGCCCTCGTGGCGCGCCTCCTCGACACGGTCGCCGTCCCCCGTTCCGCTCTCTGATCCCCACGTCGATGGCCGTTGCCCCCGCCGCCTTCCTCGATCCGTCGCTGCTCGCGAAGATCTCCGATCTCGCGCTACTGGCGCGCTCGGTCGTGGACGGTTTCATGCACGGGCAACATCGCTCGATGCGCAAGGGATCGTCGCTGGATTTCGCCGAGCATCGTGCCTATCAGCCTGGCGATGACCTACGGCGGATCGATTGGCGCGTGTACGGTCGCACCGACCGGTTCTACATCAAGGAGTACGAGGCGGATACGAACGCGAGTGTGCTCTTCGCGGTCGATACGTCGGGGAGCATGAACTATGGCAGCGGATCGGTCACGAAGTTCGCGTACGCCCGCATGCTCACGGCCTCACTGGCATGGCTGTCGCAGTCGCAAGGCGACCGCGTGGGGCTGGCGACGTTCACGCAGGACCTCGTGGAGGTGATTCCCCCGAGCGTACGGCACCTGCAGCGCATGCTGCACACGCTGGCCGCCACTACGGCAACGGGGACCAGCCAACTCATTCATGCCATCGGCAAGGTGGGGCTGTTGTCGCCGCGTGCCGGCATCGTGGTGCTGGTCACGGACTGCTACGAACAGCCGGATGCCCTGGGGCGCGCGGTGGATGCACTGCGCATGCACGGGCACGACGTGATCGTGTTCCATGTGATCGATCCGGCCGAGCGTGATCTTCCCGGCAACGACGACACCACGTTCGAAGAGGTGGAGAGCGGCATGGTCCTGCCGCTCAAGCCCGACGCGCTACGCGAGCGGTACCGCCAGCTCGTGGCCTCGCACTACGCCGCGCTACAGGCGCGCCTTACGGCAGCTGGCGCGGATTACGTGCGCCTCTTCACCAACGAGCCGCTAGACCGGGCGCTGCACACGTATCTGGATGCGCGGCTGTCGCGCAGCCGGGTGCGCTGAGCCGATCGCATGGGCTTTCTCGTTCCGGCGTTTCTCGTGGGGCTCGCGGCGCTGGCCGTACCGCTCCTGCTGCACCTTCGACAGCGCGATCGTGATCGGCCACAGCCGTTCCCCTCGTTCATGTTCCTCGAACCGCTCACCATCCGTACCGAACAGCGACAGCGGGTGAGCGACTGGCCTCTACTGCTACTCCGTGCGCTGGCGCTGCTGCTGCTCGTGCTGGCCTTTTCGCGCCCGCTCTTTCGGGGCGGGCGGGCAGAGGGGGCCGATGCACGCCGCCGCGCCCTCGTGCTGCTCGTGGTCCGGTCGCAGAGCCTGGGCTATTCCGGCGGTTTGGGGCGTGCCCGCGACGCCGCGCTGCGCCGCGTGCGGCGTCGTGCGGCGCGGCCTCGCGTGGCCGTGGTGGCGTACGACGATGCGGCCGAAGTGCTGCAACGCCTCACCACCGACAAGGCATCGGCGACCAGTTCACTCGCACGGATTGCGCCGCGCAGCCGCGGCACGCGCCTCGCACCCGCCCTCCGCACGGCACGTCAGCTCTTGCTCGACGCGCCGTTCGCGGCCGCCGAGATCGTAGTCGTCTCCGATCTGCAGCGCGTCGGCGCCGTGGGAGTGGCCGGGGTGGAACTCCCAACGGGGGTCACCGTGCGTGGCGTACGGGTGAGCCCTGATTCATGGGCAAACAGCACCATCCATTCAGTGGACGCGCGGCGTGTTGCCAATGGCGACCGGACGCTGCTGGCCGTCAAGGCACGCGTCCAGAGTCATGGGCTGACCACGGCGCGCGACGTGGCCATGACTCTGGTGCTGAATGGCCGCGATGCCGCCGTGCAGCGCACCATCCTGCGCACCGATGGCGAGACCGTCGTGACCTTTGAGCCGGTGCCTGCGCCCGACGGCGCCGTCGCGCTGCGCGTGGCGCTGCCTCCCGATTCACTCGCCGCCGACGATACGCTGACCGCGGTCGTGCCACGCGACGATCAGCTGCCGGTGTCGCTTACCGGCAGCGGTACCAACGCCACGATGTTCTTCGAGAAGGCACTGACCATCGGCCGTGCCCCGGTCATTCGGGTGGGCAGGGATATTGCCAGTGGCAAGGCGGGTGATGCCGTGCGCGTGTTTTGGGACCGTCTGCCCGATGCCACGGCAGAAGCCTTCGTGCAGGACGGAGGCGGCGTGGTGATCGTCGCAGGTCCTTCGCTCGCGACCCGGCGCGGTGCCACTCCAGAGTACGTACCCGCACGTTTCGGCGGGATGACCGATCGCGTGAGCGACCGTGGTGGTACCCTGCGCGATGTGCGCACCGAGCATCCGCTGTTTGCCCTGTTCCGCGAGGCCCCGGATGCGCTTGGCGTCGTTCGGATCTGGCGCTACGCACGGCTCGAGCCGGCGCCCCTTGCCGATGTGCTTGCCCGCTTCGACGATGGCCAGCCAGCCGTACTGGAGCAGCGGGTGGGCAAGGGGCGCGTGCTGCTGCTGGCGCTTCCGCTCGACAACACGGGCGGCGACTTCCCGCTGCAGCCAGCATTTCTTCCGTTCGTGCGGCAGCTGATGCTGCACGCGTCGGGGCGGGATGCGACGCCGCTGTGGCGCAGTACGGGAGACCGGTGGGCGCTTTCCCGCACGGTCGCATCGCCGGTGATCGCTGCACCTGACGGGGCGCTGCTGCGCCCCAGTGCCGACTCGATAGGCAGCGCCGTGCCGCTCACCGACGCGGGCCTGTATCGCGTATACACCGAGCAGGCGCGAGGGGAACCGGTGGCGATGGTGGCGGTGAATGTGCCGTCGTCGGAGTCGGTGCTCACTCCCATGGACACCACCGAACTCCTGCTGGGTGTGCGCACGGGTTCGCTCGACAGTGCACGGATGACCGGCAATGCGCCGGTCACGGACGAGGAGTTGGAGCGACGCCAGTCGCCGTGGCGAGTCTTGCTGATCCTCGCCGGGCTGCTGCTGGCCATCGAAACATGGATGGCATCGCGTGGACGACGCGGCACGGCGAGACGTCGCGTGCCGACTGCGCCTCGCGTGAACAATCAGGTCACCCGATAGTTCGATGCCCATCATCGCCACACGGATCGGTACGGGATGAGCCCAGACACCAGGTTGCTCGGTACCCTGCGCGTGCTCCGCAGGCAGTGGCGCGTACGCGTGTTGTTCGAATCGCTGGTATGGATCGCCGTCGCGATCGTGCTGGCGGTACTTGCCGCGCTCGTGGTGATGCGACTGTTCGCGGGCGGTGATGCCGGACCGGTGGTGGCACGCGTGATCGGCTACTCCCTGATTGCCGGTGCCGTCGTGCGCAGCTTGCTCGTGCCGCTGCTGGCGCGTGCCAGCGATGAGCGCTTTGCCTTGTACGTTGAGGAGCGCGACCCCTCGTTGCGCCAGACGCTGCTGGCGGCCGTGCAGGAGGCCCGGGTGCCGGAAGCGGAGCGTACCTCGCCGTCGCTGTCGGCACGCCTCATGGCGCGCACCAGCGCGGCGATTGCCCCCCTTGCCGCACGCATGACGCTGGAGCGGCCTCGCATCGTCCGTGCGGGACAATCGCTCACTGGAGTGACCGCTGCGGCGGCGCTGCTGCTCGTGCTTGGTCCGCCCGCCGTGCGAGATGGCGCGCGCCTGCTCTTCGTTCCCTTCGGAACCGCGCAGGCGGCCGTGCCCATACGCACCCTGTCGATCACTCCCGGAGATGCCACCGTCCCGCGTGGTGGCGCCGTCGAGATCGAGGCCTCGCTGACGGGATTCGCCGCCGACAACGCGGAGCTGGTGTTCCGCAGTGACAGCGCGAGCGACTGGCAGCGCATCCCCATGGCCCCTGAAGCCGATTCGTCGCGATTCCGCTCACGGCTGTTCGACGTGGTGACTCCCACCCAATACTACGTGGAAGCTGCCGATGTACGATCGGCGGTGTTCATGCTGACGGTGAATGACTTGCCCGCCGTGTCACGCGTGTCGCTCGAACTCCGCTTCCCTCCCTATAGTGGCCTGCCCGTTGAGGTGGTGGAGAACGGTGGGGATGTCGCGGCGATCGTGGGTACGACCGTGACCGTGCGCGCCCGCATTACCCGCGCGGTACAGGGTGGCAGCCTGCGGTTTGATGACGGTCGGCGCCTGACCATGCAGCGGGAATCGGACAGTACCGTGGTGGGTAGCTTCCGGGTGCAGAAGAGCGGCTTCTACCATGTGGACCTCACGGCAACCGATGGCAGCGTGGTGGCCGGTGCGGTGGAGTACGTGATCGATGCCATGCCGGATCGCGCACCGATCGTGCGTATCGAGGAACCGGGGCGCGACACCAAGGTGCTCAACACGGATGAGGTCACCGTGGCGGTGCGTGCGAACGACGATCTGGGGGTCACATCGCTTTCGCTTCGCTATCGCGTGAACGGCGGTGCCGAGCAGCAGGTGGTGATTGCCAAGGGCTCTCAGCGCCGCCCGCGCGATGTGCAGGGCGCGCACACACTGTTCCTCGAGGAGCTCAACCTCCGGCCCGGCGATCTGGTGGCCTATCACGCCGTGGCGGTCGATGGCGCAGGGCGTACCGGTAGCAGTGATGTGTACTTCCTCGAGGTGCGCCCCTTCGGCAAGGACTACCGCCAGTCGGAGCAGCGGGGGCAGCCGCAGGGCGGTGGGGGTCAGCCACAGGGAGACTCACCGGATGGCTTCGTGGCGCGTCAGCGCGAGGTGGTGGCCGGCACCTTCAACTGGCTTCGCGACAGTGCCAGTACGAGTGACAAGCAGCGGCGCGAGAACATGACCACGCTGGCGATCGCCGAGGGACGGCTGCGTGAGGATGTCCTGCAACTGGTGAAGCGGCTCGCCGAACGCGGGGTGGCAGCGCAGGACACGACGTTCGCCAGCATCCGCGACGAGTTGCAGCGTGCGACCGAAGAACTGAAGGCCGCCGAGGAACAGCTTGGGCGTATGCGCGGCGGTGATGCCCTCGGCCCCGCGGCGCGCGCGCGGCAGCGACTGCAGCGCGCGGAGGCGATGTATCGCGACGTGCAGGTGCAACTGGGCGGTGGTGGTGGAGGTGGAGGAGGTGGCGGCGGCGGGCAGCAGCGCGCCGAAGACCTCGCGGACCTGTTCGAGCTCGAGAACGACAAGCAGCGCAATCAATACGAGACGGTGCAGCAGCAATCGGCGGATGGTGGCGCCCCGCAGGTGGACGAAACGCTCGAGCGGCTGCGCCAGTTGGCTTCCCGCCAGCAGCAGGAGAACGAGCGCATGCAGCGCATGGCGGA
>CAZNZG010000164.1:7863-8181 GCA_964577455.1 uncultured Gemmatimonas sp.
AGCGCGCGGTTATCCCAGTTGCAAGCGCGCATTGACGACATGCAGCGCATGGCGGACGCGATGCGCCAGCGCATGGCCCAGCAGGGCGGCGCGCAGGGCACGCCGGCTGGCGGCGGCGGGAGCCCTCGGGGAGCACAGGGCGGAAGCCAGAGTGGCACACCCAGTGGCGGGGGTGGCGCGAATGGGGCACAGCGCGAACTCGCGCGTCAGGCCGAGGAGGAGGCGCGCCGTCTCGAACGGCTCGCGCGGGAGAAGGATGACCCACAACTGGCACAGGCAGCGCAGCAGCTGCAGCAGGCGGCCGACAACATGCGTCGG
>CAZNZG010000165.1:0-8162 GCA_964577455.1 uncultured Gemmatimonas sp.
GCCCCGGTCGCGCCACTTCGGGGGTGGCCGTGCCCCGTCTCGCTTCGCTGGCGCTCCGCTCGCGGCGCCGGCGTCACCCCCTCAGACGCGCGCCTGGGGCGCCCCGCCGCCCGGGCCTGACGGGCATCACGAAGGCCGCATGGCCTGCGGTCGGGGTCGGGGGGCGTCGAGCGCCTGCGGCGCCGACGGGTGGGGCACGGGTCGGGGTCGGGGTCTCGGTCGGGGTCTCGGTCGGGGTCGGGGCCCTGCCCCCCGACTGGTGCCCCCAGACCCCGACCCAGACCCCACCCCCGACCACGACCGGCACGGAACGTCACGCCCGTGACCGCTTGACGTGACGGCGCGAGACGGCGAGCGTCACCAAAGCATGAGCCCAGCCATTCTTTCGACCCGCACCGTCGCCGTCCCCGTCGAGTTTTTCGCGGGGTTGCGCCAGTCCGCCCTCGCCAGCAGCGGCAACGCCGCCCCGCTGCCCGTCGACGCAATCCGCGATGCCGGGTACGCCGCCGGAGCTGCGCTCTTCGACCACTTCGCGCAGTGGCTCGCCGAACAGGGGGAGGCGCGCCCCGCCGAACTCGCAGACGAACGGTTCCCATGGCTCCTCGAAGCCTTCTTCCACCACATCGGCTGGGGGCGCGTGGAACTCCACTCCCTCTCCGATGCCGTCATGGCGCTCGATGCCAGCGACTGGGGGGAAAGCTCCAACGGAGCCGGCGGCTGCCTGGTGAGCACCGGGCTGTTCGCCGGATTCTTCGGGCGACTGGCCGACGCCCCCATCTGCGTACTCGAGGTGGAGCACACGGCCCCGGACGCCCACCGTGCCCGCTTCCTCCTCGGCTCCGTCGACGTGATGGGCTACGTGTGGGAAGCGATGGAACGCGGTATCCCCTACGACCGGGCCGCCGCGAGCGCCTGAGCCGGTCGGCCGGGGGTCAGACCACCGGCTCCGGCAACAACCCCGCGTACTTCGGGTTGGGGCGAAGTTCGCCATCCACGAACACCTCGCGGTCCCACGGCAGCACGATCATCGCCTGGGTGGCCAGCGCGTGGAAATCGGGCGCGTAGCTCCCCGTACGGATGCTGACCGCCGTGCGCACCTCCCGTGCGCCCGCGTTCACGATCGCCCCCACCGCCAGCCGGAGCGTCGCGCCCGACTCGCAGGTCTCGTCGACCACCAGCACCCGCCGCCCCCGCACATCCCCCGGCGCGGCGCCGAAGACCGCCGGCGTGTCGCGCACCTGCTCGGCGTGGTACCGCCGCGAGATCAGGATCGAGTGGAACGGCAGATCGAGCATCGCTGCCACCGCGGCCCCCGGCACCACGCCCGCCGTCGCCACCCCCACCACCAGATCGGGCATCCACTCGCGCGCCACGCGGATCGCCAGCGCGCGTGAGAGCTCGCCAAACAGCGGCCAATCGACAATCAGCACCCCTTTGGAGGGATCGGGGGCGTACGGTTGCGGTGCAGGCATTGGACAGCTCCGGTGAGGGCTCACCCAGTGTAGCCCCGGACGGGTGGGCGCGCCATGCGGGGAACGCCCGACGCCACTGTCCGCGCCCAACCGCAGGCGAGACGCGCCACCGCACCGCGCGGCGGACAGTCGAGCCACTCCGGAGACAGCGGCTTGTAGGCGACCCGCCCCGCCGATAGGTTTGCGACGTTGGCTCTGTGCGGCCGAATCGATCGTGTCATTGCTTCGCCGCATCCCTTTCCCCTCACGATTCACCGCGCGCGCATGACTTGGTGGCGCCGCCTCGTGGGCGGCTCGTCCGGACGTGATTCGCGACAGCCGGACTTTCTGGCTGAAGCGCTCGATCTCGAGGCGCGTGGCGATTACGCCAACGCGCTCACGTCGTATCGCCTCGCGCTGCGCGAGCACCCCGACGATCTGCGGGTGCTGCAGAACATCGCGATTGCGTTCTCCAAGACGGGCCAGCCGGAAGAGGCCATCCGCACGTATCGCCGTGCGCTGCAGATCGATCCCGATCTCGCTGGCGCACACTACGGGCTCGCCTTCCTGCTGCTCAAGCGCGGTGACACCGCGCACACCGGCATGCACCTCGAGGCGTTCCTGCGCACCACCAGCCCCACCGATCCGGCATCCGCCAAGTTCCGCGCGCACGCCGAACGCACGCTGGCCGAACTCGCGAGCATGTCCGACGCGCACCCGGATGCGGCGCACGATGCCGATCATGATGGCCATGACGGCCACGGCGCACACGATTCGAAGGGCGAGGGCTGACGTGGGGCGCGTGCTTTCGATCGTGAGCCAGAAGGGCGGCGTGGGAAAGACCACCACCGCCGTGAACCTCGCCGTGGCCTTCGCACGGCGCGGCCTCAAAACGCTGCTCGTGGATGCCGACCCGCAGGGCGCGGTCCGCTACGGCGTGGGACTGCGGCGCGGTCATCCCACCGTGGGCTTCGACGACTACCTGCGCGGGGAGCGTGCGCTGCGCGAAGTGATTCTGCCCACGGCACTCCCGTGGCTGCGGGTGATCCTCGCCGGGAGCGTGAGCGACGCCGCCGACCACACGGAGTTCCAGAAGGCCGTGGGCGAGACGACCGTGCTGGGCGACCTCCTGGCCATGGCGCGCGAGCGCTGCCACGTGGTGGTCGTCGACACACCGCCGGGGCTCGGCGCCATCACGCGCCGCGTGCTCGCCGCCAGTCAGCATGTGGTGGTACCACTGCAATGCGAACCCCTCGCGCTGCAAACCACGCCACAGATCCTGCGGGCCATTCAGGATGTGGTGAGCGAGAACGAGGAGCTCACCCTCGAGGGCATTCTCCTCACGATGTACGAGGAGGGGAACCCGGCGACCGAGCGCGTCGTACACTACGTCCGTGAGCATCTGCCGCAGCACCTCGTGTTCGATGTGCCGGTGCCACGCACCCCTGCCACGGCCGACGCCTTCGCCGCCGGCCAGCCGGTGGTGCTGCGCACGCCTGCCGATCCGGCCAGTCAGGCGTACGTGAACGTGGCCACGCGCCTCGCCGAACGCTTCGCGTGACGTCGGACGGCGCGCGACACTCCACGACGTCCATCCTCGATCGGCAGCAGGCAGCACTGTGAGCGCACTCCAGCAGTCCCGACGACTCCGCCAGGCAATGAGCGGTCGCGGCCGACGCATCACCGTGACGGCCGTTGTTCTGGCGGTGCTGGGTGGCGGCTGCGCCGAGGTTGGCACCGCGCCGGACGTCCCGGCGGCGATCGAGCTGCCGCCGTTTCCGTTCCCCACGGTGGTCGTGGGTGACACGATGCGCGACGAAAGCGGCAAGGCGGTACCCATCCGCGCCATCGTGCGCAATTCGGCCGGTGAAGAGATCACCGGCGCGCCGGCGCGGTTCCTCTACGCCGATTTCAATCGCGACACCGCATTTCTGGTGGACTCCGCCAGCGGCTACATCGTCGCGCGGAAGGCCGTCGCCGAGGGGCGCATCGCAGCGCGCGTGGGCTCGTCGCTGCAGGTACTGCGCGGGCTCATCGCCACCGTTCGCCCCGACACCGCGGTCGCCGGCGCGGCGCCGGCCGGACTGATCACGGTACTCCCCGACACCGGACGCGCGCGCGCCCAGTCCAACACCACGGCCGACCTCCCGGTGATCGTGCGGAACCGCAGCGGCACCGAGGTCACAGGGGTGCACGGCTGGCTGGTGCGTTTTCAGATCGTCAGGCCCGCCAACCCCACCAACGACACCACCGCGGCCGCGTTTCTGGTGGACGACCAGCAGCGCGCGTCCATGCTCGACACGACGGCCTCAAACGGACAGGCCGCCCGGCGCGTGCGCGTACGCGCCGCGCAGTTTCCGGTGGCCCAAGGGACGGCAAGCGTGACCGACACCGTGGTGGTCCAGGCCACGGTGCTTTACAAGGGTCGGCCCGTGGCCGGGTCGCCGGTCCGGCTGGTCGCGCCGGTCAGCCGGGTGGGGCTCAGCGGGTCCAACTGACGGCCAACGGCCACCCCCCCCGACGTCCCACCATTCGGAAAAGCAGGAACTGGAGCGGCCTGAGTCTCACCATGTACTCCCGCCGGTCCGTCCCCGTCACCAATTTTCGGGGGCCTACCCCGGGGTCCAGTCAGCGCGCGTCCTCCGACACGCCCCTGCCCCAGATCCGCCACGTTGGAGAAAGCGATGACTTCGCTTACGGCCTCAGCCGTTCCGTCCCTGAACAACACCCTCGCGGGTGTCCCGTCGCCGCTTACGTCGGTCGTCGGCGGCCCGCGCCCCGCCCCGGGGACCATCAACGCGCTTTTCTTCGATGCGGTCGAGCGGTTCGATCGTGCCGACGCGCTGCTGTACAAGGTCAATGGCGTGTGGGAGCCCACGAGCCACCGCACGATTCTCGAGCGCGTGCGACGCATCGCGCTGGGACTCGCGCGACTCGGCATCGTGGCGCAGGATCGCGTGGGGCTGCTCTCGGAGAATCGTCCGGAGTGGCTCATCGCGGACTATGCGTGTCTGCTGAGCTCGGTCACCGATGTGCCGATCTACCCCACGTTGCCCGGCGAGCAGATCCCGTACATCCTCAACAACTCGGGCGCCCGCGCGATCTTCGTATCCACACCCGATCAGGCTCGGAAGGTGGCGAAGATCCGCGCCGAGGCGCCCGCGCTGCAGTGGATCATCGGTTTCGCCGCCACCAAGGAAGACGGCTGTGACATCACACTCGCCGAGCTCGAAGCGCTTGGCGCGCAGGATGACTCACCGGAACGCGCCACCTTGTTCAAGCAGGCGGCGCTCGAGGTCGCCCCGGAGCAGCTCATCACGCTGATCTACACGTCGGGCACGACGGGCAATCCCAAGGGCGTGATGCTCACGCAGGACAACCTGTACTCCAACGTGCAGGCCACGAAGAACACGATGCCGGTCACCACCACCGACACGGCACTCAGCTTTCTGCCGCTGAGCCACATCTTCGAGCGCGCCGGCGACTACTTCCTCTTCGCCAACGGCGTGCGGATCGCCTACGCCGAGTCGGTGGACACGGTGCCGGTGAACATGAGCGAGGTGAAGCCGTCGCTCATGATGAGCGTGCCGCGACTCTACGAGAAGATCTATGCGCGGGTGCTCGACAACGCGATGTCGTCGGGCGGGCTCAAGACGCAGATCTTCTTCTGGGCCAAGGGAGTGGGCGACCGTTGGGCCACCGAGCGACTCGCGGGGCGTGATGTGGGGGGGCTCCTCGGCCTGCAGTACCGCATCGCCGACAAGCTGGTGTTCTCCAAGCTCCGCGAACGCACCGGCGGCAACATCCGCTATTTCATCTCCGGCGGTGCACCGCTGTCGCCCGAGATCGCGAAGTTCTTCTACTCGGCCGGGCTCATCATCCTCGAGGGATACGGGCTCACGGAAACGTCGCCCGTCATTTCGGCCAACAACCTCACCGACTACCGGCTCGGCAGCGTGGGCAAGCCGATCGCGGGCGTGGAGGTGCGCATCGCCAAGGACTGTGAGATTCTCACGCGCGGCCCCCATGTGATGCGCGGCTACTACAACAACGAGCAGGCCACGAAAGAGGCGATCACGAGCGACGGCTGGTTCCACACCGGCGACATCGGCGTGATCGAGGACGGGTTCCTGCGCATCACCGACCGAAAGAAGGACATTATCGTGACGGCTGGCGGCAAGAACATTGCGCCGCAGCCGATCGAGAACATGCTCAAGACCAACAAGTATGTCTCGCAGGCCGTGATGATCGGCGACAAGCGCAAGTTCCCCGTGGTGCTGATCGTTCCCGACTGGGATCAGCTGGAGAAGTGGGCGGCGCACAAGCAGATCGTGTGGACGTCACGCGCCGAACTGATGGCGATGCCCACGATCCAGGCGAAGATCGAAAAGGAAGTGAAGGAACAGCTCAAGGGGCTCGCGAGCTTCGAGATGCCCAAGAAGGTGAAGCTGATCGAGCACGACTTCAGCATCGAGCGCGGCGAGCTTACGCCCACGCTCAAGGTGAAGCGTCGCGTGATCGACCAGACGTACAAGGCACAGATCGACGAGCTGTACGTGGGCGCCGACTGAGTTCGGTCAGCCCACCTCGTCCGGCGCGCGTCGGCGGAGCTCCACGAGCCCGCTGGCGCGCGTTGTCACTTCTGCCACCCACTCATGCGCATCGCGCGCGAGTTCCTTCACGCCGGACGGGACGGGCGTGTAGGCCGGCGCCACGATGCGCCCGCCCATGCGCACGGCGCGCACGATGCTGTCGAGCATGTCGGGTGCCGCGTGCGCCTCATCGATGGCAGCCCCGGCGAGCGTCTCCACACCAAGGGGCACACGCCCAGCCACTTCGATGGCGCTGTACGGCGTGGAGGGCATCCTGCCCTGACCGGAGGCGTTGAGCCATACCTGTGGAGCCGGCACGAGATCGGCCAGCGCGGCACCAGCCGTGGCACAGTCGCCGGCAAGCAGCACCGGTAGCACGCCCTCGGTCACACCGAGCAATGCCGCCAGCCGCAGCGGATCTGGTGTCCGCCCCTGCCCCGTCGGTGTTGCGGCATCGAAACGCGCCACACCGTCGGCAATCATGAACTCCGCCCCGCAGGTGGGACAGGCGAGATCGGCCTCGATCAGCGACGGACCGTCTGCGCGGTGCACCATCGCCACGAGCCAGGTTTCCTCGTGAGCCCGCGGGCAACGCAGCGAGTCGAGCAGATCGCGGAGCATGTCTGAAGAGTGACGTCTGGCGGCCGCGGAGGGAAGGCAGGCGCTATCGATCCGCGCGTTCGCTCGGCATCCCCCCGTGTCCGCAGCGGGCAGTTACGCCCGACTGATCCGCAATTCGTCCACGTTGACATGCGCGGCGCGCGTCACGGCCCACAGCACGGCATCGGCGACGTCGTCGGCGCGCAGCATGCTGGCGCGTGGGGGGAAGCCGGGGGTGTTGTCGGGGTCGACCGGATCCCAGATCGGCGTGTCGGTGGCAGCCGGCGATACGAGTGTGGTGCGGACACCGCTTCCCGCACACTCCTCGCGAAGGACTTCGTGCAGCGCACGTGCGCCGAACTTGCTGGCGGAGTAGGCACCGTTCCCGCCGAAGATGCGGCGGTCGGCCACGGAGCCGATCGTGACCACATGCCCACGGCCGCGCGCGCGCATGCCGGGGAGCACGCCGTGCAACACCCGGAAGGGCGCCCCGAGGTTGGCGGCGAGCGTGTGCTCGAACGTATCGGGCGTGGTGTCCAGCACGGGGGCCAGCGGAAAGACGCCGGCATTGTTGACGAGAATGTCGATCGCCCCGCCGGCGGCGGCCAGGAGTTCACCGAGCAGCGCCTCGAGGGCGGCGGCGTTGGTCACATCGCACACATGCGCGCTGGCGCCGGCCCCGCATTCGGCGACGGCCGCATCGAGATCGGCACGATTGCGCGCCACCAGAAACACACGCGCCCCCGCCATGGCGAGGGCGCGTGCCGTCGCGCGGCCGATGCCGCGCGACGCGCCGGTCACAAGCGCCGTCTGTCCGCTCAGCGACACAGGGGGCAATGGCGGGTCAGTACGACGTGGGCGCGTGCGCCAGTCGCAGGAACTCGCTGCGGGTCTTGCTGTCGTCACGGAAGAGCCCACGCATCGACGACGTGATCGTGCGCGAGCTCTGCTTCTCGACGCCACGCATCATCATGCACAGGTGCACGGCTTCGATGACCACCCCAACGCCCTTGGGCTGGAGCGTCTCCTCGAGCGCGTCGGCGATCTGCTCTCCGAGGCGCTCCTGCACCTGGAGACGACGGGCAAACACTTCGACCACACGCGGCAGCTTGGACAGTCCCACGATCTTGCCGTTCGGGATATAGGCGATGTGCACCTTGCCGAAGAACGGCAGCATGTGATGCTCGCACATCGAATACATCTCGATGTCGCGCACCATCACCATGTTGTGGTGGTTCTCATCGAACAGCGCATCGCCGATGACCTCGGCCGCCGTCTGGTTGTAGCCGCGCGTGAGCCACATCATGGCCTTGGCCACGCGGCTCGGCGTCTTGAGCAGCCCATCGCGATCGGGATCTTCTCCCATCAGCTCGAGCTGGCGGCGCACCATTGTCTCGTACTCGGCGAGATTGCCGTCGACGGCGAAGTCGTCCGGATCCACCACGTTGACGGCCGCACGGCCCGACGACACCCCGGTCACAGGTCGGATCACGTCCTTACTCCCCTTCGTAGTCGGCAT
>CAZNZG010000166.1:0-8130 GCA_964577455.1 uncultured Gemmatimonas sp.
CGTGAGCATCATGAGCAGCTGCTGGCCAATCGGCATGTCGATGCCGGCCGCCTGCGCCACGAACACCGACGCAATGGCGAGATAGAGCGTGCTGCCGTCGAGGTTGAACGAGTAGCCCGTGGGGAGCACGAACGACACGATGCGGCGCGGCACGCCGAACTTTTCCATGGCCTGCATGGCCTGCGGGAACGCCGCTTCCGACGAGGCGGTGGAGAAGGCGATGAGCCAGGGCTCCTTCACCAGCGTCCAGAATCGCTTCATGTCGATGCGCATGATCACGGCGACCGGAACCAGCACGATCAGCACGAACACGATGAGCGACACGTAGAGCGTACCGACCAGCTTCGCGAGGTTGAGCATCACGTCGAGCCCGCTCTTGCCCACCGTGACGCCGATGGCGGCGCCGATGCCGATGGGCGCGTAGGTCATGACGATGCCCACGAACTTGAACATGATGTCACTGAGCGACTGCAGCCAGTCGAGCATGAACTTCTTCGACGGTCCTTCGACCTTGGCGAGCGCCACGGCGAAAATGATGGAGAAGAAGACGATCTGCAGCACTTCGTTCTGCGCGGCGGCCTCGAAGAAGCTCTGCGGCACCGTGTGCTCGAGGACCGACGCGAAGGTGGGCGTCTTGGCGGCGAGCGCCTGGAACTCCTCGCTGCTGCCGTCGGCGGTGATCTGCAGCCCCACACCGGGCTTCACCCAGTTCACGGCGATGAGGCCGATCGCGAGGGCGAGTGTGGTGACGATCTCGAAGTAGATGATCGAGCGGAGCGCGAGCTTGCCGACTTTCTTCATGTCGTCCCCATGGCCCGCAATACCGACCACGAGGGTGCTGAACAGCAGCGGCACGATCAGCGACTTGATCATGCGCAGGAAGATGTTGGCGAGCGGCTTGAGGTTCGGCGCGAAGTCGGGGGCGAGCCAGCCGATCAGAATGCCCACGATCATCGAGATGACGATCCAGCCCGTGAAGCCGATTCCGAGGAATCCCTTCTTGGCGGGGGGCGTGCTGGTGCTGTCGGCGGAGAGATGGGCCATGATTGGAGCGGGAGGAGAAACCGGCGATCAGCGGTCGGTGGCGCCGGTGCGCAGCACCGAGTTCCGATAGCCGTAGGCGAAGTACAGCGCGAGCCCGATTGCCATCCATACGCCGAAGGCGATCCACGCGCTGGCGGGCAGGCCCTTCATCACGAACAGGCACGCACCCGCGCCGCCGAGCGTGACGAACCAGACGAACGGGACGCGGAAGGGACGCGGGCGGTCCGGCTCGCGTACGCGGAGCACGAGCACCCCGAGACACACCACGGCAAAGGCCGCGAGTGTTCCGATGTTGGTAAGGTCGTACGTGGCCGCGTCATCGGCCAGCAGGGCGCCGAGGGACACGAGCACGCCGGTGATGAGCGTGGTGACCTTGGGGGTGCGCGTCTTGGGATCGAGCTTGGCGGCAAAGCGGGGCAGCAGGCCGTCGCGCGCCATCGCGTAGAAGATGCGCGGCTGTCCGTACTGGAAGACGAGGAGCACCGCCGACATGGAGACGACGGCACCGGCAGCCACGATCCAGCTGGCGGTGTCGAGCCCCGCCATCGAGAGCGCCTTGGCGAGCGGGTCGGAGCTCTTGAGCTGTTCGTACGGCACCAGGCCCGTGGCCACGAGCCCCACGATGACGTAGATCAGCGTGCACACGGCGAGCCCACCGAGAATGCCCAGCGGCAGGTTGCGCTGCGGGTTCTTCGTTTCCTCGGCGGCCGTGGAGATGGCATCGAAGCCGATGTACGCGAAGAAGACGATGGCGGCGCCCTGATGGATGCCGGTGAAGCCGTTCGGAGCGAACGGCTTGTAGTTGGCGGGGTCGATGTGGAGCGCGCCCACGATGACGAACAAGCCGAGGACGATCAGCTTGATGATCACCATGATGTTGTTGGCGCGCGTGCTTTCCTTGACGCCCTGCATGAGCAGCGCGGTAATGGCGGCCACGATGCCGAAGGCCGGCAGGTTCACCAGGACGGGAATGCCTGCGATCCGCGGCGCGCTGGTCATGAGTGCCTGCACGGCCGGGTCGCTGCTGGCCTTCACGTTCCAGTAGCCGTGCGTGAGCCATCCGGGCAAGTCGATGCCGAAGCCCGAGAGCAGGGAGTTGAAGTACCCGGCCCAACCGATGGCGACGGCCACGTTGCCCACGGCGTACTCGAGAATCAGCGCCCACCCCACGATCCAGGCGACGACTTCCCCGAGGGTGGCATACGAATAGGCGTACGCGCTGCCGGCCTGCGGAATCATGGAGGCCAGTTCGGCGTAGCAGAGTGCGGCGAGACCGCACACCGCGCCGAGCAGCACGAAGGAGAGCACGAGCGCGGGACCGGCGCCGTACCGCACGACGGTTCCGTCGGCGAGCGTTTCGCCAGCGGCGGCGGTGCCCAGCGATGAGAAAATGCCGGCGCCGATTACGGCACCGATGGCCAGCATGATGAGGTCGCCCGCGCCGAGGGTGCGGCGCATGCCGTGTTCACCGTCGTCAGCAGCAACGATCGGCTTTCGATCGAACAGCCCCATGACGTGTTCTGGGATGTGGGAGGAGGCCGCAGCCTCGGGAGGGGAGTGACGTGAGCGGCGCCGTGGAGCGGATGGACGCGCTGACGCCGCAAGCTACACCCCTGCACCAATCACAGCGAGTAGGTGATTTCTGTCCGTGCGCGCACGGGGACGCCCTGCGCATTCACCGCGGGCCGGAAGCGGATGGCGATGAGCGCCTCACGCAGCTTGCGATTGTAGGAGCCGTCTTTCGTGGGATTGAACTGCAGGTCGAGCACCTTGCCGGTGGAGTCGACGTCGAAGACGACGACAATCGTGCCCTTGGCCTTGTTGGGCACGGGAAGCGGCGGGAGAAACAGTTCGGTGGGCGCCGGCGGATAGACGGTCCCCGGCCCGCCACCAGTTCCGGCGCCGACCGAGGTGCCCTTGCCGGTACCGACACCGGAACCGACCCCTCCGCCACTGCCGGGGCCACTGCCGGCACTGCCATCGGTACCGGCGCCTCCGCCGGTACCGGAGGTGGCACTCTTCGCATCGGACGCGTCGGTGGCCTGCGACGGCGTGGGCGGCACCACCTGTGGCTTGGGCTGCGGCACCGGCGGCGGCACCACCGGAGGCTTGATCTCGGGTGGCTTGATCTGCGGTACTGGCGGCGTGGGCGCAGGCGGCGGAGGCGCCACCCGCACGAACTGTAGGCGCTCCTGTTTGATCTGTCCGCCATTGCCGCGATTGCCACCACCGCCACCGCCGGCCGGCCCGAAGCCACCGGCGCCGAGCACTTCGCTCATGAGCTCGGGGGAGGTGAACGGCACGATGAGCAGCACGATGATGGCGACGTGAAGGAAGATGGCCAGCAGCAGGCTCCCCGTGCGGCGCTGCTTGGCCACCGGAATGCCGATGGGCGGGCGGTACCGGGGCCGCTGGGGAGCGTCCGGCGGCGGCAGGTCTGCGGAATCGGTTGGTGGGTAGGCGGCCATACGGAGGGGAAGATGACGGCGTGGGGACGGCGAAATGTACTACGGCGGGCGAGCCCGATAGGGTTCGCCCGCCGTGTAGAACACCGCAGGTCAGGGAGAGGTGCCCCGGAGGGCACCGCTGGTCACTTCGGCGCGACGCCGATGACCTTGACGCCCGCTCCGCGTGCCTGGTCCATGGCCCAGATGACGTTCGCATAGACCGTCATGGTGTCGCCCTTGACGAAGATGATCTTCTCGGGGCGCGGGTCGTAGATGGACTTGAGGCGATTGAAGAGCTCTGCCTTCTCGACCGGCTCCTTGTTGATGGCGTACTTGTCGTCCGCGAGGATCTCAAGCACGATCTGATCCGGGTTGGCATTCGGCTGAGCCGGCTGCGGGTTGGGATCGGGGAGCTGGGTGTCGATCGCCTTGCGGCTCATCGGGATGATCATCATGAAGATGATGAGCAGCACGAGGAGCACGTCGATCATGGGGGTGACGTTGATCTCGTTGTTGAGACTGCTGCCACCGCCGCCGGTAGACATACCCATTACTGGCTTCCTCCGGCCTTGATGCGATCGGATTCCACGAGGGATTCGGTGCCCGGCTGCTGCTCGGTGATGAGCGCCGCCACGCGGACTCCACCCTTGGAGAGCGTGCCGAGTGCGTCGACCACCTTGAGGTACTGAAGGTCCTTATGGGCCTTCACGTACATGATGTAGTCTTCGCGGTTCTCGACTCCGTAGATCTCGCGAACGGCCGTCTCGAGATCCTCGTTGCGAATCGGCTTCTTGTTCAGGTAATAGCGACCCTGATCGTCGATACCGAGTACCTGGTCACCATCTTCTTCCGGGTGCGGCTTGAGGTTCTGGCCCTCGGGCGGCACCGCCTTGAAGCCCGCGTTGATCTGCGGGATCGTGATCATGAAGATGATGAGCAGCACCAGCATTACGTCGATCATGGGGGTGACGTTCGGCTCGGCCTTTACGCCGCCGCCGCCGCTTACACTCATGCCCATGGCGTTACTCCGTGAAAACGGACTGCTTTACGCCGCCAGGTGGCGCCCCGGAAATGGGGCGCCATGGCGTATCGTCGTAATGGAAGTGCTTACTGCGAGATCGACTGCTGGCCAGCCGTGTTGAACTCACGCGTGAAGCGCGAGCGGCCGAACTCACCCGAGACGCCCTTGATGAGGTAGTCGATCATTTCCTTCGACGTGTACGTCATCTCGGCCGTGAGGTTATCGATCTTCGTCTGGAAGAAGTTGAACGCCCACACGGCGGGAATGGCGACGCCGATACCGATGGCCGTCGTGATGAGGGCTTCGGCGACACCGGCGGCGATGGCGGAGATACCGCCGGCACCCGAGCTGGCCATACCCGTGAACGAGTTCACGATACCCATCGTGGTGCCGAGCAGTCCGACGAACGGCGCGGTCGCACCGACCGTCGCGAGGATGCCGAGGCCGCGCTTGAGGTCGACGACGGTCATGAGCATTTCACGCTCGACCGCACGCTCGGCCGAGTTGATGTCCGACACGGTCACCGAGCCGTCCTGGATGAGCGGACGGATTTCGCTCAGGGCGCCACCGAGCACGCGCGCGACGTGCGACTTCTTGTAGCCTTCGGCGAGCTTGATGGCCTCGTTGAGGTTGTCCTCTTCGAGGAACTGCGAGAACTCCGGGGCGAACTTGCGCGTCTCGGCCTGCGCCTTGCGCATGCTCCACCACTTCTGGATGAGCACCGTGAACGAGAAGGCCGACATGCCGAGGAGCGTGAAGACGATGCCCTTGGCGAACCAGCCCATCGAGTGGTACAGCTCCATCAACGACATGTTCATGAGTCGTATCTCCGCGAAACGTTAGGTAGAGGCTCAGCGATTGAGCGAGAACTGGAACGGCTGCTGGACGAGCTGCTTCACCTTGCGTCCACCCACTTCAGCGGGCAGGAAGCGCATACGCTGCAGCGCGTTCTTCACGGCGGTCGTGAACAGGTCGTTGTCGGACTTGAGCGCCTTGAAGGTGCCCATGTCGGCGCGGCCCGTCGTATCGACGACGAACTGAGCGAGTACCTGCCCTTCGATGCCGGCCGAGCGGAGCATGTCGGGGTACGCGGGTCCCTGAGCGCCGGGCGCCATGACGACCGGCTTTTCGACCTGGAAGTCGAAGTAGGGCTGATCGCCCTGCGGGACCGGGCCCTTGCCCCCTTCGACACCCTTGGCGATACCACCAGCGACACCCTTACCGGAGAAGTCGGCCTCGTCCGTCACCTTCTTGGACAGGTCGATCTCGGGGATCACGTTGGGGATTTCGACAGGGGCCGAAAGGACCTGGAAGCCCTTTGGCGGCGGCGGCGCGGCCACGGCATCCGGCGGTGGCGGCGGCTTTTCCGGCTCGGGCGGCTTGGGTTCGTCCTTCTTCACCTCGACGAAGTCGACCTTCTCTTCCTTCGGCTTCTCGTTCACGATCCCGGCGTTCTTCGTGACCACAATGAGTGCGGCCACGATCGCGGTGTGAACGACGATCGAGGTGATGGACCCACCCAAGCGCTTCTGCTTCTTCGCCTGTGACTCAAGCAGGTTGTTGAACATCTCGCTTGTCCGGGGTACGGGCTACGAACGTCTGCTCCCGGGGCGTCCGGAAGTGACTGGGCGATTCTACGTCCCAGACATGATCCGGCAATGCAAAAAAGATTAGGATCGGATTAATCCGAGGTTAGCATTCCATTCGTGTCGATGTGCCCTTCGGTGCTATTGACAATCGACTGATACTCGCCCGTCATCCCCGAGCCGGGCGCACCGGCCAGCGGCAGCGTCACCGTGAAAGTGCTGCCACGCCCCAACCGCGACTGCACGTCGAGCGTGCCGCCGTGCGCCTGGGCAATCCAGTGCGAAATGGCGAGCCCCAGTCCGAACCCGCCGCGTTCGCTGGCCCGCGACCGCACGCGGTCGGCGCGCCAGAAGCGCTCGAACACGTACGGCAGGTCCGCCGCCGCGATCCCGATGCCGGAATCCTTCACCGCGAAGCGCACCACCGATTCCTCGCGGATGAGCGTGATCTCCACGCCTCCGCCCTTCGGGGTGTACTTGATCGCGTTCGTCACAAGATTGAGGAAGAGCTGGCGCAGGCGGGTGAGATCACCCAGCACCTCCGCGTTTTCCAACTGCGAGGCCTCGATCGTGAGCTCGGCGTCCTCGCCGAGGAGGCGGGCCGTCTCCACCACCTCGCGGGCCAGCGGCGCCAGCTCGACCGGCTCGCGGAAGAGGTCGAAACGCCCCTCGTCGGCGCGGGCAAGCGTGAGCAGCGAGTCCACGAGGTCGGCCATGCGCGTGACCTGCTGCAGCGCCTCCTCGAGCGCCACCGCCTTTTCCGTTTCGTTCGCCGTGGGCGACATGGCGCGCTCCACATCGGCGCGCATCACGGCCAGAGGCGTCTTGAGTTCGTGGCTGGCGTCGGCGGTGAAGCGGCGCAGGGCGCCGAACGACGTCTCGATACGTTCGATGAAGGCGTTGAGGGTGGCCGACAGTCGTGCGAGTTCTTCACCCGCCGCGCCGATGGCCAGTCGCCGATGCAGGGAGCGGCCATCGGTGATGGCCTCGACCTGGTCGATGATGCGATCGATGGGGCGGAAGGCGCGCCCGGAGATGATGTAGGCGAAGAGGACCGACACCGCCACGAGGAACGGTGAAATGACCACCATGGTCCCGGCCACGCCGCGCAGCGTCCGATCGATCTCCTCGGTACTGAGCGCGGCGTACACGCGATATCGGGCGTTCTCACTCAGCGGCACGTCGCGCGCGGCGAGCAGCACCTCGTCGTTGAAGAGCACCACGCGCTGCATCTGATTGCCGGCGCGACTGGTGCGCGCCGCCGCGCTGAACAGATCACGATCGGAGGTGGAAAGCCCGGCCACCTGCGGGGAGGCGTAGATGTCGTAGCCCGTGCTGTCCTGCACGAGCACGTAGCCATCGAGCAGCGACAGAAACGCGCCCATGCGCTGCCCCACCGTACGCGCCGCCAGCGGATCACTCTGCCCGAACACCGGCTCCGTGCCGGTGGTCCGGGCCAGATTGATGGCCCGCACGATGTGTTCGGCCTCCGCCTGCACTCGATCCTCGAGCTCTTCGAAGAGGATCTCCCGACGCACGGCCAGCAGCGCAACGGAGAAGATCAGCAACGTCCCGATCGACGCAGCCGTCCACGCCAGCGTGAGGCGCGCGCGGATGGAGCGCATGGCCACGAGCCGTGCCTAGGCGCGAATCATGTAGCCCACCCCACGCACCGTGGTGATGAGCTTCTTCTCGAAGCGCGCGTCGATCTTCTTGCGGAGGTGATTGATCACCACGTCGACGATGTTGGTGCCGGGATCGAAGTGATAGCCCCACGCGTACTCGGTGATGAGCGTGCGGCTCATCACGCGACCGGCATGCCGCATGAGGTACTCGAGCACGGCGAACTCCTTGGGCGTGAGCTCGATGAGCTCATCGGCCCGCCGCACCTCTCGCGTTCCCTGGTCGAGTTCGAGATCGGCCACCCGCAGTTGCGGGCTGGCCATGGCGCGCGGCCGGCGCAGCAACGCTTCGGCGCGGGCCAGCAACTCTTCGAAGGCAAAGGGCTTGGTGACGTAGTCGTCGGCGCCGG
>CAZNZG010000167.1:0-8075 GCA_964577455.1 uncultured Gemmatimonas sp.
GCGTTCCCTCCGGAAGCTTCCCGTTGGCCAGAGCGTAGCGTTCGAGGAACTCTCTGTGGCTCTTTCTGCGGCTTCCCTGCGCCATGCGCGCAGCGAGGTTGCCCGATGACGGTCCGGCCCAGGTAATCTCAATGGCGGAGATCGCGGCGGCGAACGGCTTCAATGCCTGCTGTCGCGCGCGTTCCTCCTCGCGGGCTCGGCGGGCGAGCTGCGCCAGATGGGCGCGTATCGATTTCCGTAGATTCGCGACGACTTCGGTCGGTGCGGTGGTCTCGGGAATCAATGAACCGAAGTCCGCCGAGTCGATGCCATCCAGATCCGAGGCCAGCTTACCAAGGCGCCGCAAGGCATTTTTCGAGATGAGCGGCCCAAGCTCGGCGCGAATGGCCGCGAGCTGTTCGACGGAGCAGGTTGCGAGTTGGCGGGCTAGCCGCTTCGTGTCCTCGCCGCCCCAAGCCAGCCGAAGAACGTCAGCCACGTCGCCGTCAGCGCCGACAACGGTAATCGCGCCAACAAGGGTCTCACTGCCGAGTTGTGACGCTGCCAGTGAACGTGCGGCCGTCGACCAACTGTATGGCCCTTTGATCTCCTCGAGTAGCGACGCGTCCGCGTTGTCGTCGTCCCAGTGCCAGAGTTGTACGCCTCGAGCCAACGGCCGTACGCCGACCTCGAAGACCCCGGAGAGGCCGGGGCCAGCGCCGAGGAAGACGCCCCGAAGAATGATTCCTTTCTTGAATGCTGCGAGACGCGAGAGCGGTCCTTTCATAGTGTTTAGGCTAAGGCTTCTCAAACTTCCCGTGTCTTGCGAGGCACTTCAACGCGTCATGCTCAGAGGAGAACGTGCCCAAGTAACGGCTGATGCCACCGTCCTGGGTAAGGTTTACGATGTACGCCGTTTCGCCGTCGCCAATCGGGACGCAGCAGATTTCCGCGACGAATGAGCGGTCGTTGTCTCCCCAGATCTCATCAAGAGGACGACGCGGTTTCCCAAGACAGAACGCGTACTGATCAACATCTTCCGAACCTTGCAGTGCACCAATCACCAGCTGTAGCGAGTCGGGCTCGTCGCCACGACGAGTGAGATCAAGCAGCTGCCTTGCGGTGTCCACTGCCTTGTCCCTGTTCGCCTCTTCAGTTGGTCGCGTGGCTTGCGAAACGGCGACAATCGTGTTGCTCGCGTGCCCAACCTTCCGATTCGCCTTTAGATTCTGCATGTACTCTGCGTAAATCTGCGTCTGTCTCGCGACGTCGCTGCGAACATCTTCGATGCTCGTTCCATTTGCATCAGCGACGTAGCGCACCGCTTCCTCATAGTCATCCATCTCGCGTACGACCCTTCTGTTCGCATCAAGGACAACAAAGATGTGAAACGCGTGAGCTTGAGTATCGATTCTGAAGGGACGCGCGAAGCTACTTTCGGACTCGTTCATGTTGATGCACGATACCTATAGTTGGTTGCGACTTGCTCGAGGAAAATCTCAGTTGAGCTTGGCGAGTGCAAACATTGTCGCTTCATGTGTACCACTAGATGATATACCCGTCGTCTGACAATAGATCACCGCACTTGTCAGGCGTCGCTCGTTGATTCATTTTCACCCTGTGCGGCGATTTCCCAGGCTTGATGGGCCGCACACCGGGGCGTGCCCCGTTCCTTCCGCTAGACACCTTTCGCTCGCCCGAGCGAGGCCATCTCGGCGGCGTCCATCCCGCTACGGTGGTGTTCTTCCGACGTACGGTCGAACGGTATACGACAGCGCCGGCGTTCGATATCGGCCGACACGACGCACTTCCGACAGTGGAGATCGTGACCGATTAAGCCCGCTTCGATTCCACCATCATGCGTGCCGCGACTCAGCGCCGACCACAGGGGCTCGTGTTCACGAGCTTCGCCGGCGGGCGATTGAGTGCAGGCGCGCAGGCAGCGGTGCGCATGGCTGGCGACGCCGTCATTCTGCTGGTTATAGCATCCCGCGTACCTGGCGGGCATATCGTCGGCACACCACACGGTAACCTTCTACGCATTCTTGCCCTCAACCTCTCGGCGCAGAAGGCCCGTGTGCTGCTCATGCTTGCGCTCACGCGTACGGCCGATCGAGTGGTACTGCAGCAGACCCTCGATCGGTATTGATACTCCGAAGATGGAGACTCGCCAGGCGATTTACGCCGGCATCTTTGTCTTGCGCAGGTACGGCAGCACGGTCTCGTACTCCCCGTACTTTGCCGCCGCGTCTGCGTTGCTCACCGCCATGGGGATGATCACGTCATCGCCCACGTTCCAGTTGGCCGGGGTCGCGACGCCATTGCGCGACGCCAACTGCAGGGCATCGAGCGCCCGTAGCACCTCTGCGAAATTGCGACCCACGTTCATCGGATACGTCATCGACAGCTTGAGTTTCTTGTCGGGCCCGATGATGAAGACGACGCGAACGGTGGCTGTGTCGTTTGGCGTGCGCCCCTCGGGGAGGTACGCCTCCGCCGGCAGCATGTCGAAGGCTTTGGACAGCGCGAGTCCCTTGTCGGCGACGATGGGGAAGGAGGGCGTCGCCCCGCTGGCGCGCTCGATATCGGCCTTCCAGCGTACGTGGTCCTCCACGCCATCCACGCTGATGCCCATCACCTTGGTGCCACGCTTCTCCCACTCGGCCGCCAGTTGTGCCACGGCACCGAACTCGGTGGTGCAGACTGGCGTGAAGTCCTTGGGATGGGAGAACAGGATCGCCCAGCTGTCGCCGATCCAGTCATGCAATGCGTAGGTACCCTGATCCGTTTCTACCGTGAGGTTCGGAATCGTGTCGTTGATTCGGAGGCCCATCGGGTCATTCTCCTCTTGAGATTGGCGGTCGACGCACGTGCGCGAGCGGGGTGATTGGTTGGTGGTGCAATGGCGCGAACCGCAGCGATGATCGGGCGGGGCAGGAACCCGCGCAAGAGGGGACCTACATGAGGGGATATCCATGTCGCGCACGGCGGACTCGAGCGACGGTGGTTGTTATGGTCGTGCTCGCCAGCAGTCCTCGCAGCGTGAATTTCTCTCCACAGAATTTGTCTCGCTCCGGTTGGACACCCCGGCTATGTTCGGTCGACAACGCGTCGCCTGGGCTCACTCTCGCACCGCCATGCGTCGTGATGTGTCTCGCATGACGCGACTTCCCGGTTTGCCGGAGATCCTGATGGCCCTGCGATTCGCTGCCGCAGTAGCGACGATGCTGTTCGTGCGCGACGCGCGCGCGACCCAGCCGGCCGAACGTGCAGCCGCACAGGCTCCACGTGCTGCTGCGCCAAGAGTGCAACCGAACGACCTGCGCATGCCGGCGGGGCGCACGGTGAACGGCGCGCTGCGCATAGAACTCGATGTGGTGTCGGCGACAGTCGTTCCTTTCTTGCCTTCGCCTGGTGCCGCCGCCCCTGTGGTCCGGCCAACCGTGGCCTTTGCTGAACGGGGAAAAGCACCGCAATTCCCAGGGCCTCTACTGCGGTTTCGGGCTGGCGTACCCGTGCAGATGGTCGTCCGCAACACGCTCGAGCGGCAGGTGGCAGTGCGCGGTTTGGGCGAGCGAACGCCCGGGGATACTACCGTGCAAGGGGAGCCGGCGTTTCTGGCCCGACCGCCGCTCATGCTCGCGCCGGGTGAAGAGCGTGTGGTGGCGTTCACGCCCGGCACGGCCGTCTCGTCGTTCTACGTGGCCAGCGTCTCTCGTGATTCCACGCCGCCACCACCCGGGCAAACGGACTTGCTCGCTGGCGCCTTTGTCGTTGACGCGTCCGACAGCGCACCACCTTCCGGTGAACGCGTCCTCTTCATCAGCCTCGCCGAGGGGCTGACGATCAACGGCAGGACCTGGCCGTATACCGAACGGCTCACCTATGCCGAAGGTGAGACAGTGCACTGGCGGGTGATCAACGCCACCAATGAGTACCATCCGATGCATCTGCACGGTGCGTACTTCACGGTGAACGCTCGTGGTGACGCGCAAACCGAGACGGCGATTACCGGAGAAAAACCACTGCTGGTTACCGAAGGGATGCTTCCCTTCAGCACCATGCAGATGTCGTGGACACCGCACACGGCGGGCAACTGGCTCTTCCACTGCCACCTGGTCGTACACTCGCAAGGTCCACTGCCGGATACGACGGCGGCCGCTGTCGCCGCGGCCGTGGCGCATGAGTCGACACACGGCGCTGCAGGCGACATGCCGATGCGGGACGCGATGGCAGGACTCATCATGGGCGTCACGGTGACGCCGAAAGTGGTGGCCGCTCTCACGCCGCCCGCGAACGCACGTCGCCTCGACCTGTGGACGGGTACGCGCACCGGCGTGTTCGGCGATTCATCGGCCCTCGGCTTCGTGCTGCAGCGCGGCGCTCGGCCGCCAGCGCCGGATTCGATCGTGGTCCCCGGCAGTCCGCTGATCCTCACGCGCGGTGAACCCGCGCACATCATGGTGCACAACCGGCTGACGGTGCCGCTGTCGCTCCACTGGCACGGCATGGAACTACCCAGCTACTACGATGGTGTTGGGCACTGGAGCGGGACCCCGGGACATGTGCGCCCCCCGATTGCGCCCGGCGATTCACAGAGCGTGTACTTCACGCCGCCGCGTGCCGGCTCCTTCATGTACCACATTCACGGCGAGTCGAGCGCCGAGCTGCAGCAGGGGCTGTACGGCGCGCTCGTGGTGGTCGAGAAAGGGCGGACCATGGACGCTGCGGCTGATCGTGTGTTCCTTCTGGCGTCGCGCGGGTCCACACCAGACGCGCCACCGGCCATCAACGGTCGTGCATTGGTCCCCGCCGAGCGGTTCGACGCGGGTCGCCGCTATCGGTTGCGCTTCCTGCACATCAGTACGAACGATGTACGCACTGTTCGCCTCCTCCGCGACGGCAAACCCGTGCAATGGCGGCCGCTGGCACGAGACGGCGCGACGCTCCCCGCGGCGTTGCAGGCGCCACTGAGTGCCTCGATGCGCATGGACGTCGGTCAGACATACGACGTGGAGTGGACTCCGGAGTCGACCGGCGTGTACGTCCTGGAGGTAGCGACTGAGTCGATCATTATTGGGAGACCCGCGCCACAGCGCGTGGCGTTCGGCGTGGGACCCGTGGCCGATTCCGTGTTGCGCATCGCGGCCACGGGTACGGCGCTTCCGCTGGCTGATCTGCCGAAGGAGCGGCTCGCCGCGTACCGCGGGGCGTACGGGGCGAACGATGGCATTGCGTCCGGGGAGTACGTCACGCTCTGGACCGGAAAAGCCGGCCTGACGATGAGCCGTACTGTAGCCGGCGCTGAGTCAGCTTCGAGCGTGCTCATGCCGTTGGCCAATGGTACGTTTGTGCGCGGTACGAGCGACGATGGTCGCTACCAGGCGGTGATGCCGCTCGTATCGCATCGAATCGACGCGCAGACGCTCACCGTGGGCGAGGGCAGCACCGTGCGTCGATACACGCGTCAGGCACGCGTGATCGTCGATTCGATGGTATTGGCACGGTATGTCGGCCAGTATGCGGACTTCGCCATCAAGCAGGCGGGTGACCGTCTGATGATCGGGGGTCTTGGTCCGAACGATCGGCCCCTCGTCCCCTTGTCACCGAGTCTGTTTCATCTGGATCTGGACGGTTCGCCCTTCACGATCGCCTTCAATAGCACAGACGGAAAAGTCGTGTCATTCACGGTACTCGAGCCCGACTTCACGGTACCGCGGCGGAAGTAGACGCTAGTCACGAGACGGCCACTCTTCACCACCATAGTTTCGGAATGAGCAAGCCCGTTATCCTCACGGTCGACGACGACGCAGCGGTACTCGCCGCGATCGAACGTGACCTTCGCCGTCAGTATCGGACGGACTATCGTGTGATGAAAGCCAACTCGCCGGCCGAAGGGCTTGCGGCGGCACGCGAACTCGCTGCGCGCAATGCGCCGGTGGCGCTCCTTCTCGTGGACCAGCGCATGCCGGGCATGTCGGGTATCGAGTTGCTTCGCGAGGTACGGCCGCTGCATCCGAACTCGCGCCGCGTACTGCTCACGGCGTATGCGGATACGGATGTGGCGATCGCCGGCATCAATGACATCGGGCTCGACTATTATCTCGTGAAGCCATGGGATCCGCCGGAACAACGACTGTATCCCGTGCTCGACGACCTGCTCGCCGAGTGGCGGGCCCGAACCGTGCCAGCATTCGAGGGTATCCGTGTGTTGGGCTCGCAGTGGTCACCCTCGTCGTTCGACGCGCGCGAGTTTCTTTCGAGAAATCGCGTCCCGTACGAATGGGTGGATCTCGACGCCGACACAACGGCACACGCGCTCGCGCTATCGATCGCGGGCAGTGTGACGCAGTTGCCGATCGTGCTCTTTCCCGACGGCGCGGCGCTCGTGGCTCCGACGACGGCACAGCTTGCGGAGAAGGCCGGATTGCAGACGCATGCTGCGCGTCCCCTCTACGATGTCGTGGTCATCGGCGGTGGCCCGGCGGGACTCGCGCATGCGGTCTATGCCGCCTCGGAGGGGCTGCGGACGGTGATCGTGGAAGCGGCCGCCGCCGGGGGGCAGGCCGGTACGAGCTCCATGATCGAGAACTATCTGGGATTTCCCGCCGGGGTGACGGGTGCGGATCTCGCCCAGCGCGCATCGGCCCAGGCCAAACGGTTCGGCGCCGAGTTGCTCACGGGACAGGAGGTCGTGAGCATTGCTCGAGCGGACCCGTATCGTGTGGTGACGCTTTCCGACGGCACGCAACTCACCACGTATACCGCCATCATCACGACCGGCATGAGCGCGCGCCGCTTGGAGGCGCCCGGCTTGGCTCTGTTGCAGGGTATGGGGGTGTACTACGGCGCGGCGATGTCCGAGGCGGCGCGCTATCGCGATCGCGAGGTCTGCGTGGTGGGCGGGGCCAATTCTGCCGGTCAGGGCGCACTCTTTTTCTCGCGCTATGCGAGGAAGGTGACGATGATTATTCGCGCTCGGGATCTTTCGCCAATGATGTCGCAGTATCTCGTCGATCGCATTCGGGCGACGCCGAACATCGAAGTGCTGAACGAGGTCGAAGTGGACCACGCGCGTGGCACTGACGGACTCGAGGAAGTCACCGTGCGGCACGTGAAAACTGGCGCGACCCACGCCATTCCGATGGCCGCCATGTTCATCTTCATCGGGGTGAAGCCGCACACGCAGGCATTCGTCGACACGCTCTCGTGCGACGACTCCGGCTTCGTCTACACCGGAACCGATCTGCCGCTGGAGCACGGGAAACCGAGAGGGTGGCCACTTGCGCGCGCACCCTATGCGTTCGAAACGAGCATGCCGGGTGTTTTTGCCGCCGGGGACGTACGCTCCGGCGCCAATCGGCGGGTGGCTGCGGCCGTCGGCGAGGGCTCCGCCGCCGTCTACTCGGTGCATCGGTATTTGAAAACGGTATGACCCGGTGCCTGCGTCCACTTCGACTCCCCCGTTTCTTTCGTGCGCATGATGGCTTCGCCGGCTGAAGTGCTCCCACGCCTTGCTGCGCATCGTGCGCTCGCCCACGCGCCCCTGATCGAGCACGAATGGCTCGTTGCCCATGGGCAACTCGTCCGCATGGACGTCGGTGAGGTACTGACCAGAAAGGGTGAGCAGGCGAAGGCGTTGATGATTCTGTTCGAGGGACGCGTCACGATTCGCGGGGATCGTGGGGCAGGTGCTCACAAGATCTTCGAGTGGCGCGCCGGTGACTGCGGTGGGGTGATGCCATACTCACGCGGCGCGTCACCGCCGGCCGACGCCGTAGTCGAGGAAGTGGCCACCATGCTGCTCATCGACCGGGAACTCCTGCCGGAGCTCACGCGGGCATGTCCCACCGTCACCGCGGCGCTCGTGCATGCCATGCTCGATCGGGCGCGCATGTTCACCTCGTCTGATCTGCGCGATGAGAAGCTTGTCTCGCTCGGCAAGCTTGCCGCGGGGCTCGCGCACGAACTCAACAACCCGGCATCTGCAGTTGCGCGCAGTGCGAAACTGCTCACGGAAAGCCTCGAGGCGTCGGAAGACTCCGCGCGCCTGCTCGGAGCCGCACGACTGTCGGACGAGCAGTTGGCCACCATCG
>CAZNZG010000168.1:0-8072 GCA_964577455.1 uncultured Gemmatimonas sp.
ACGACGAGGTGGGCATCCTCGTCGGTGCTTACGTCGAGGACCAACCGACCACTGTCGGGGCTGGCATCGGTGACGCGGAAGGTGGCCGTCTGCAGACGTACGGCACCGATGCCGGTGACCTCGTCGGCGGTGGCGGTGCCTTCGAACGCAGGTCGACGCAGCACATCCGTTACCCGGGCAGATCCGAACACACGACCGGCCCGGATCGCCCCCACCTGAAAGGCGCGGGCACCGAGCGCGGCGGTCGCGTCGGCCTTGCGCAGACTGCCGTAGAGATATCCGGAGAGCGACGCGTCGCCGCTGAGCGTATCCGCGGCCACCCTGCCGACCGACGCGGCCAATGCCGTGTCGACCGGCTGCAGCATTGCGGCGAGGCGCGCGAGCTGCCCGCGTACCGTCTCGAGCGTGTCGGCGCGCATGGACAGCTGCAGGGTGTCCACCTGCATCGTATCGCGCGCCAGCGCGCCGCGCGCCTCGAGGGTCACCCCGCCCATGTGAGCGAGCGCCGAGTCCACGACGAGCCGATCGCGCCCGAGCGCGACGCTCGTCACCAGATCGAACGCCGGGCGGTCGGCCGATGCAGGCTGCGTGAGGGCCAGTGCTCCCCCGCCCTCGAAGACCCGAACGGCCGTGGTATCGTCTGGGCGCAGTGCCAACGTATCGAGTGGCCCCTGCCCCGACAGACGCACGATGCCGCTCAACGCGGTGCTCGGTACCGCCGGCTGCGCGAACCAGACGCGCGCATCGAAGTCGCGGAGCGTACCATCGGCCGTACCGCGCCAGTGTGCGCGTTGCACCGATGCGGTACCGCTCACGGCAAGCGACGGGGAGGCCAGCTGTCCGAGCGAATCGAACTGCAGCGCGCCACCAGGGGCACCGGGAGCGAGCGCCACCAGCTGGCCGCTCCAGCGCAGCGATTCGAGCGTACCATCAAGCTGCATGGTGCCGGCGATGTCCGACCGTAGCGCCACGGTCGTATCCAGCCGCGCGAAGGCCCGCATGGAGAGCGGATCGAGCACGAGTGCGGCGCGTACCTCGGGGGAGCCCGCACCGTAGCGCACCTGGGCCGTACCACGCACGGTCGAGACGTTGCCCGCAGCATCGGTCCACGTGAGCCCCAGCATGCCGAGATCGGCCGCGGTGAGATCCGCACTGCGCACGGAGACTGCCCCCGTGACGATGCCGTCGACCGCGGGGGCATCGGTGAGCAGCAGACGCGCCGAACGCAAGTCGAGGCGCAGGGCATCGGCGGTGAGCCCCCATGCCCGCGGTCGTGCGCCGAAGGCCAGCGTGCCCCTGAGGCGCATGCTCGACACCGCCTCGCCGCCGCGCACCGCGTCGTCCACGAAACGCGCGTCGAGGCGATCCACCTTGAAGGCCGTGAGTGGTCCCCCTTCTGCAGCGATGAGGCGACCGGAGAACGTACCGCGAACGGCGGACGGCACCGACTCGTAGCTCAGGCGGCGGGCCAGATCGCTTCGCAACGGCGTGAACGACAGGTCGACCTTGTGCAGGAGCAGATCGGCGGGGCGCACCGTAACGGCAATACCGCCACGAATGCGCGACCCCCCACTCTGCACATCAAGCTGCTGCAGGTCGTACTCGGCGTCGTACGCGTCGGCCAGGGTGCGCATGCGCACCGTGGCCGTGCCCCGCCCCTCACGCGGCATGACATCCCAGATCCATCCCAGATCCGAGAGTCCGGCGTCGGCCTTCACCTGCACATCGAAGTGCACGGGGCCCGGCTGGTTCCACGCCACCGTGCCCACCGCCGAGCCACGCGAGTCTGGAAGGAGCACCTCGGGGAGCTCGAACTGCAGGGAATCGGACGTCCACGTGAGGCGCCCACTGGCCTGCCGCACCGGAACCGGTGGATCGGAGAGCACACCACGCAGCGAATCGAGCTGCAGTGAGGCCGGCCGCTTCTGCACATCGACGATGATCAGGTCGTGGGCGCGCACACGGTTGAGCGCGATGCGGCGGCGCTCGAAGATCCGCCCGTCGCCCAGCCGCTCGAGATCGTGCAGACTGTCACGTACCACGATCACGCTGTCGCGCGCCGGCCCGATGAACACCGGATGCGGCGCCCACGGCGCACGGGTGGTTACCACGCCATCGTCGATCGACAACGAGTCGATGCGCACGTCGTCACCGAAGCGTACGCCGGTATGCGGAGCCTTCGTCGTGGTGTCACCGGCGATGATGTACGCGAGATTCCACGGCCGGCCGGTGGCGTCCTGGCGCAGCGTCATCGCCACTCCGTCCAGCGTGAGTCGGCGGATGTGAATGGCGCGACGGAACAGCCCACGCGTGTCGAGTATGCCCTCGAGCCGTTTCGCGGTGACCACCGGCACCCCGGCCGTGTCCACGAGGGCCACATCTTCCGCCACCACGCGCCCCGCGGTGATCTCCTTCAGCGACCCGATCCGCAGCGCCCCGCGCCCGCCGAAGACCGCGTTGGCGCGCACGACGAGGGTGGAGAGCAACCAGCGGCGCCCCGACTCGGTGCCGGTGGCCACGAAGTAACCGAGGCTCACGCCGGCGCCCATGCCCAGCACGATGCCGGCCACCCACCAGAAGCGGCGCTGACGAGGCGACATGATGCGTGCCATCAGAACGCCTGCCCAAGGCCGAAGTGAAACACGAGCCGTGACAGCACGCTGCGCGAGCCCGGCGGCGTGTAGGTGGCGGGGCAGGAGAACACGTCGGCGTAATCGCCGGCAGCGCCATCGACGCGCGGGCTGGCGCAGTAGATGCCGGCCACGCCATCGCGTGCCGGCGAAAAATAGAGCGCACGGCCGGTGCGCTGACCATACGGGCGATAGCCGACATCCACACGGAACGGACCGAGCGGCGTGATCACGCGTACGCCGAGCCCGGGGGTGTAGCGCATGTCGCGCCAATTGAAGCGGGTCGACCGCGTTTCCCAGAGGGTGCCGCCATCGACGAACGCCGCGAGTTGCACCTGTTCGGCGATGAAGCGGAATCCGCGGCGCCACTCGAGATTCCCGACCAGCATGGCGGTACCTCCGCGCGGAACGGCGCGTCCGCGCGCCCCCGGCACCACGGCGAACTGATCGTCCGCGACGGCGCCGACCCGCGCCACGTCCGTCACGACGTAGTCCACCGGGCCGAGCAGATTCTGCTGATAGCCCCGCACCGAGTTCTGGCCGCCCACGAACAGCCGCTCCTGCTGCGGAATGAGCGGCGTACCATCCACCAGTTCCGCGCCGGGGGCGAAGGCTCCCGCGGCCTGTGCACGCACGCCGATCACGCCACCCAGCAGCCTGCCGAAAGCGGCAAATTCCCCCGTCGTCCGTGTGAAGCGGACGGTGGAGACGAGTTCCGACACGGTCTCCCCCAATCGCACCTCACTGCGCACCCGCCAGCCGCGCGACGGGTTCGTCAGGTCGTTGGTGCGATCGTGCGACACCGACGTACTGAGAATCCCCACGCCGCGCCCGAAGGCCGACAGCACCAGCTCTTCCGGACGACAGAGCCCGAACCGAGTGCAGGAGACGACGGGATCGGTGGTGGTCTTGCCGTTCTCATACTGGAAGCCGGCGGTGCCGGCGGTGCGCAGGGAGAACTGGCGCGACACTTCCGCGAGCGCACCGATTGACGTTTCGCGCAGAAAGGCGAACGGCTCGCCGCGCCGCTCGCTGTACACCGATACGAGCGGGACGACCGGCAGACCGAACAGGCGGGTGTCCGTGAGCGTGGCGCCCACGTAGTAGTTCACCCGCTGACTGAAGGGATCATCGCGCAGCGCCTGTGAGCAGAGCGCCGGCGCGACGTCGGTGGGAGCGCCGATGCCGAGCTTCGAGGCGCGGGCCGACAGTTCCACCCGCCGGCCAAGCCCGAGAAACCCACGATCGTTGATGCGCCCCTGCGCGCGCACGCAGTCCTGAGTGGCCCATCCCAACCCCAGGCGTGCCGCACGCGTTCGTGCCTCCGCGACCGACACCCGCAGATCGATCAGGCTGTCGGCGCGCGTGGCCGGGGTGACGGTATCCATCAGCACCAGCCGGAAGGCCTCCGAGCGGTAGAGCGCGCGCTGAGCATCGAGCATGGCGGTGGCACTGAAGCGATCGCCGCGATCGATGTTCACGAGGCGCGCCACATCGGCAGAGTCCACGCGCGGGTTGCCGGCGCGCAGTGCGCGCACGTCGATCTGCACCGCCCCGATGGTCAGCCGTGGTCCCGCTGCGAAGTTCAGATCGAGTGTGGCGAGCGCCGTGGCGGTGTCGATGGTGATCCGACTGTCGGGCAGGCGCGCGCGGGCGAACCCGGCGTCACGCAGCCGGTTGAGTACCGAGGCCACCGTCGTGTCCACGCGCGTCCGGTCGAATCGTCGGCCTTCGAGTGCGCGGAGCGGCGCGTCGTAGCCGCGCCGTGGATCGATGGGCTCCGGCAGCCCGGTCACGCGCACCGTATCGAGCAGCGCTTCACGCCCCGGCGTAATGACGAAGCGGATGCGCACGCCGTCGTTGCGCCTGGTGATGGTGGCCGCCGCCGAGGCCTGAAACCAGCCGGCCTGCCGATGCAAAATGGCCAGACGGAGCGCGTCACGCTGGACCTCGAGCGAGTCCATGCACGGCGGTGTGCCAATGCGGAACACTCGCGTCACGAACCCCGGTTCGTGGGTGACGATGCTGGTGGCGAGGGTCAGCACATCGAACCCCGGGCTCCCCTCGAAACTGACCCCACGAACCCGCTCGGCCTGGCTGCACCTGGCCACGCGCTGCGCAGCGGCGGGCGTGGGCAGCGTAGCGACCACGACCATTCCGGCGGTGAGCCACGTCACCAACCGCACGGCGCGCAGACCCACGCGCCGCGACAACGGCACCGAAGCGGGCGAACGGGAGCGGTCCATGATCAATGCATGCATCCTTTCCAGAATGTAACCAGAACGCATGGCAACGGGATCAGCATCACATTCCGCGCCACGGGTGCCGCCGTAGGGGCACGACCGCCACGTGTGTTGCGTTCATGCCGGTGATGTGATCCACGGCAGCGTACGGCACCAGTAGATTGACGGTGGGTTCCGCACATCCACGCCGCCTGTCCTCCTTTCTTCCGGGGAATTCTGCATGTCGCTCGTGTCCACGCTGCTGCTGACCGCCGTCCTGGCGGGGAGCCCCGTCGTCCCGCCGCCTGCCGATCCCCTCCTCGGGGATAGCACGCGCGCCGGTGCCGGTCCACGCAGTGCGCCGGTGGCGCTCACCATGGCAGCGGCGCAGAAGCTGTCACAGGACACCATCCCGCGCCGCCGCGCCCGCGCCGTCACGTACAGCGATGGCTACTACAAGCGCGTGGCCATTCACAAAGCGTTGAGCTGGGCAATGCTTCCACTCTTTGCGGCGTCGTATCTTTCGGGCGATCAACTGCTCGACAAGGGGAGTGACGCGCCGGACTGGGCCGAGACCGTGCACCCCATCGCCGCCACGGGGAGCGCAGTGCTGTTCGGCGCCAACGCGGTGACCGGCACGTGGAATCTCTGGGAGGGGCGGAAGGATCCGAACGGCCGCACCCGCCGCGTCCTGCACAGTGTGCTCTTCCTCGCGGCGAGTGGCGGCTTCGCCTATGCCGGCAGCATCGCGGACGACGCGGAGGAGAACGGAGCCATCCGCGAGCGGCACCGCAATGTGGCGATCGCGTCGATGAGTGCCTCGACGGCGAGCTGGCTCCTCATGCTCATCGGAAACTGACGTGCTGGAGTCGTTGACCACCCTGTTTCAGCCGTGGGCCGACCTCTATTCCGCCAGTGCATGGTTACCGACGGCGGTGATCGCAGTGCATGTGCTGGCGCTGTTCGCGGGGGGCGGTATTGCCATCGCGGCCGACCGCCGCGTCCTGCAGGCGCGCCCAGGCAGCAGCGAAGGATTTGAGGCCGTTACCGAAGAGCTGCGCGGGACGCATGGCGTGGTGATCGGCGCCCTGGTCGTCATGGTGCTGTCCGGTACGGCACTCGCCACCGCCGACATCGGCACCTTTGCGGTGTCTCGGGTGTTCTGGACAAAGATGGCGGCATTCGCGGTGCTGATCGGCAACGGCGCGATGATGCGATCGGCGGAGGCGCGGTTGCTCACCGGTGCGCGCAGCATGATCGAGCTGTCGGTGGCCGGCCCCGAAGTCACCGAACCGTGGCGTGGCCTCCGGCGTCACGCGTGGCTCAGCCTTGCCGGCTGGTTCGTCGTGGTGCTGCTCGGGGTCGTGGTCGCCAACGTCTGAGAATGCCCTTCGCTCAACGCCTCCAGTCCATGTCAACCGTGTCTTCCGGCTCTCCGAACACCACCGCACCGGCGTGCAGCGGCTGCAGCGCCCGCCGTGACTTCCTGCGCCAGGCGGTCACCGCCACCGCGGCCATGGCGGGACTGTCGCTGTTCGGTCCTGTCTCGAGCATTGCCGCCCTCGAGCCGCGCGCACCGCGGTCGCCGGTGCGCTACCCGCTGCCAGCCCCAGATGGGGTCTCGATCGACACGACCAACGAGGTGATTCTCTGCCGGCATGCCGGTGAGGTATTCGCCTTCGCGCTCTCCTGCCCGCACCAGAACACGGCGCTCAAGGTGATGCCCAAGGGCACCGGATTTCAGTGCCCGCGCCACAAATCCAAGTACCAGCCCAACGGCACCTTCGTGAGTG
Organism: uncultured Gemmatimonas sp.; assembly: GCA_964577455.1. Classification (GTDB taxonomy): domain Bacteria; phylum Gemmatimonadota; class Gemmatimonadetes; order Gemmatimonadales; family Gemmatimonadaceae; genus Gemmatimonas. Next base: position 6,646 of record CAZNZG010000168.1, read on the forward strand.
GCCGCGCCACGCGCAACATGGACCGGCTCCAGATCAGTCGTGAAGGCGCCAACATCGTCGTCGATCCCGACATCGCCTTCGAAAGCGATTCCGACCCGGCCAAGTGGGCCGCGGCCGTCCTCAAGCTCTGACCCTCACCCCGATTCGCATGTCCGAATGCCTTTCCTGCACGCGTCGCAGCTTTCTGGCCACCGGGACCATGGCCGCGGTGGGCGCGTTCCTCGCGGCCTGCGGCAGTGACGACGGGAGCCCCACCGGGCCGTCCAATGTGAACCTCACCGTCACGCTGGCCAACTTCCCCGCCCTCGCGGTCGTGGGGGGGATTGCCCGGGTGACCGAGAGCGGGACGCCGATCGCCGTGGTGCGCACCACCACGACCAGCTACCGCGCCTTCTCCATGGTGTGCCCGCATCAGGGGACGACGATCAGTATCAGCGGCACGGGCTTCCGCTGCCCCAATCACGGCGCCACGTTCAATGGCAACGGCGCATGGACCGGAGGGGAGCGCACCTCCGGCCTGTTCGAGTTCACCGTGACCTCCAACACGAACGCCGGTACCATCACGATCACGAGTTGACCGTCATGCGTTCCACCCGCTTCGCGTCCAACGCCGGGGGCATGCTCCCGGCGTTGTGCGTTTCCCTCCTCGCCGCGGTGCCCTCCACCGCCGCCGCGCAGGCCAAGCCCGTCAAACCCACGCCGCTCGAGGCGTCGGTCGACAAACTCGCCAAGCACGCCACTGTCGTGGCCGCGTTCAACGCGCTGCAGAGCGACAACGCGTGGACCCTGGATCAGCAGGCATCGATCTGTCAGATCCCCGCGCCGCCGTTCAAGGAGCAGGCACGCGCCGCCGAGTATGCGAAGCGGTTCCGCGAGCTCGGTGTGCAGAACGTGCGCATCGACAAGGAAGGCAACGTGATCGGCGAAATCCGCGGCAATCGCCCGGGGCCCACGCTGCTGCTGGCGGGCCATCTCGACACCGTGTTTCCGGAGGGCACCGATGTCCGCGTGAAGCGCGAAGGGACCAAGCTCACGGCGCCCGGCATCGGCGACGACTGCCGCGGCCTCGCGGTCGTACTGTCGGTGGCGCGGCAGGTGATTACGCAGAAGATCCCGTTCGCCGGGAAACTGCTGGTGGTGGGCAATGTGGGCGAAGAAGGGCCCGGCAACCTGCGCGGCATGCGGGCGATCTTCGGCGGCCCGATGCGCGACTCGATCAACATGTTCATCTCGGTCGACGGCACGGGCTTCGGCATCACGAATGGCGGGGTGGGCAGCAACCGGTATCGCGTGCACTACAAGGGCCCCGGCGGGCACAGCTACGGCGCCTTCGGCATGCCCAACCCTATGCATGCGATGGGGCGCGCCATCGCCAAGATCGCCGACCTCGAGGCCAGCACCGTCCCCAAGGTGACGTTCAATGTGGG
>CAZNZG010000169.1:0-7895 GCA_964577455.1 uncultured Gemmatimonas sp.
CATGCCGGTGCGGAGATCCCGATAGAAGCTCCCGATGTTGGCCGACTCCTGGGCGAGTCGGAGCGTTTCTTCGTTGTGACGCAGCCGTTCGAGGTTGCGGCGCTCCTCGGTGATGTCCTCAAGGACGGCAATTACGCCGCCCTCGGCGGGGAAGGCATACACCGATTGCCAGCGATCGGACTCGAGCTCGTGCCGCTCGAAACGCGCCGGTGCCCCCGTGTTGAGCACCTGCGTGTACGCCTGCTCGAAGATGGACCCCCGCAGCGCAGGATAGCACTCCCATACGTTGCGGCCGATCAGGGCCTCGCGATCCACCTTGCCGTAGGCCATCGTGGCGCGATTCACGTAGCGAATACGGAAGGCCCCGTCGAGCACCAGCTTGGGATGCGGGCTCAGCTCGATCATCGCCGCCTGCTCGGGAAGCAGCGGACGGAACGGCGTGGGACTGCTGTCTGGGCTGTGCGCCCCCGGCTCTTGCACTGGATCGGTACGTCGTGCCCACACGGGCGTCATTCTGGTCTGAGTTCCACGTCGAACCCCTGACCATTCCCCTCAATGCGTCCACGCGTGAGCCTCACGGCCGCGGCGTGGTCCGCGATCAGTATAGGAGTACCCCGTGCCGCCGCCAAGTACTCGCACGCCAGGTGCTGTTACGCCGCGCACACCTGAAAAAACGACGGGAGGTGGAGCCGAGGGGCTGCACCTCCCGTCATCGTGGGACGAGACTGTCCATCGTCTGGTCCCACCAGTGCATTCTAGAATTCGATCTGCGTACCCAGCTCCACCACGCGATTGGGGGGGATGCAGAAGAACTCCGTGGCGGAGCGCGCATTTCGCGCCATGATCGCGAAGACGATCTTGCGCCACCGCGAGAGCACGATGCGGTCCCCGGCCTTCGCAGCTACCGGGATGAGTCGCTCGCGACCGAGGAAGTAGCTCGTCTCCATGGGTTTGCAGCGGATCCCCATCTGGTCGACCACCTCGAGCACGTTGGGCACGTTGGGCGTCTGCATGAAGCCGTACGACGCCACCACCCGCCAGAATCCGTGCCCCAGTGACATCACGCGCACGCGCTCCGAGGCACTCGTTTCCGGCACGTCGGCGGTTTTCACCGACACCAGCAGCACGCGCTCGTGCAGCACCTTGTTGTGCTTTAGGTGATGCAGCAGAACCGGTGGCACGCCGTCGTCGCTGCCGGTCATGAATACCGCGGTGCCAGGGACGCGGTGCACCTTCGACTTCTCCACGCCATCGAGGAAGAGCGTGATGGGCATCGTCCCTTCGGTCAGCCGCTGCATCAGGAGTGCGCGGCCGCGCTTCCAGGTGAGCATCAGCAGGAACAGGCACACACCCAGCGCCATGGGTACCCAGCCGCCGTTCATCAGCTTCACCACGTTGGCGCTGAAGAAGAACAGGTCGACCGTGAAGAACACGCCGGCCAGCAGCCCCGCCTTCCACGGCTCCCAGCGGAAACGCAGGCGGGCCACCATGTAGAACAGCACACTGGTGATGAGCATCGTACCCGTCACGGCAATGCCGTAGGCGGCGCCCAGATTGCTGGTGTTGCGGAAGGCGAGTACCACGATCAGGCATCCCACCGCGATGAACCAGTTCACCTCGGGGATGTAGATCTGTCCCTCTTCCACCTTCGACGTATGCCGGATTTCGAGGCGCGGGATGAAGCCGAGTGCGATCCCCTGACGCGTGGTGGAGAAGGCGCCGGAGATCATGGCCTGCGATGCGACGATCGCTGCCAGCGTGGCGATGATCAGCAGGGGGATCAGGAACCAGTCCGGCGCGAGCAGGAAGAACGGATTCTCGGCCGCCTCCGGTCGCTCCAGCAGCAGGGCGCCCTGCCCGAAGTAGTTGAGCAACAGCGCCGGAAAGACCAGCAGCACCCACGCATAGCGAATGGGCTTGCGGCCGAAGTGCCCCATGTCGGCGTAGAGCGCCTCGCCGCCGGTAATCACCAGCACCACGCTGCCCAGCACGAAAAACGACAGTGACCCGTTGGCCTGCACGAAGTGCACGGCATACATGGGATTCACTGCCGCGAGGATGCTGGGCTGCTGCGCGATTTCCACGGCACCGAGGGTGCCGATGGTGATGAACCACACCAGCGTGATCGGTCCGAACGCCTTGCCCACGAGGTCCGTCCCGAAGCGTTGCACCGCGAACAGGGTGGCGAGAATGACGACCGTGATGGGCACGATGTATTTCGCCAGCGAGGGCATCGCGAACTCGAGTCCTTCCATCGCGCCGAGCACACTCATGGCCGGCGTGATGATGCCGTCGCCGTAGAGTAGCGCCGTGCCGAACAGTGCCAGCGCGACGAACACGCCGCCTTTCGTGAAGCTCTGCGGGGTGCCGCGCGGGAAGATGAGCGCGAGGAGCGCAAACTGCCCCCCCTCGCCGCGATTGTCGGCGCGCAGTACAAAGCTCACATACTTCACGCTGATCACCAGCGTGAGGGCCCACACGATCAGCGAGAGAATGCCGAAGACGTTGTCGCGTGTGGGCTGCAGGCCGTAGAGATGGCCGAAGATTTCCTTGACGGAGTACAGCGGGCTGGTGCCGATGTCGCCGTACACCACACCGAGGGCCGTGAGCGTGAGGATCGCAAGCCGTTTCCCGGTGGGATCGGTGTCCTTGTGGTGGCCGCCACCCTGCTGGACGGGAAACATGCCGGTGTTGGCGTGGAACTCGTCGCCCGGCTGACCCTCATGGGCGCTGACTGTCCCCGGCTCGGCCGTGGGGCCGGAGGGATGTCGCAGGGAACTGGCGGCCGCACTAGAAGGCGGTTCGTCCAGCGGCGGCTCGCTGCCGCTGTCTGATGAGGCCCCGGCGGTATCCGCCGAGGCCGGGAGATTCTGGTCGTCGGGCATGGGTTGGTGTCAGGAAGCCTGAATCTATCCCATGTTCTGCACAACAGGCAGTTGACCCGGCAGGCCGCTATAATTGACACGCCCATGCTGCCCGCGCTTACTCTCCCGCTCCTGCTGGCTGCCACGGCTGTGGCCCAGCGCCCCGACACTATCCCACGGTCGCGCGGCGCCGATACGGTGACCATGCCGTCGGCCGATACGGCCACCTCAGTTCGGTTTGGCGCCTTTGTGGACGGGTATGTGGCATATGACCGCGGCCGCCCGCGATCGCTCGACCGTGCCTTCACCACGCAGGCCGCACGGCACGGGGAGTTCAACGTGAATCTCGCGCATGTGGAGGCGCTGCTTACGGGGCCGCGGGTGCGCGGCCGGCTCGCCATGCAGGCCGGCACGTCGGTGCAGGTGAACTACGCCGGCGAGCCGCGGATCGGGGCGACCAGCGGTCCCGATCTGGCGCGCCTGCTGCAGGAGGCGTGGGCCGGCTACGAGGTGCGACCGGGGCTCTGGGTCGACGCCGGCGTGTTCTTCGCCAACGTGGGGATGGAGGGCTGGATCTCGAGCGACAACCCCACCTACACGCGGTCGCTCGTGGCCGATTATTCGCCGTACTATTCGAGCGGCGTGCGGGCCACCTGGCAGGCCACGCCGCGGCTCACGGTGCGTGCCGACGTGGTGAATGGGTGGCAGGTCATCTCCGAGCGGAACGAAGACAAGTCGCTCGGTGCCCGCATCGACTTCACCCCCACCGCATCGACCACTCTCAGCTGGTACGCGCTCGGCGGTAACGAAGCCGGCGCCAGACTCCGTCTCTTCAACGGTGTTGGCCTCAAGACGCGGATTGCGCCGACGCTCGAGCTGGTGGCGTCCTTCGACGTGGGGCGTGAGGAGGCTGCTGCTACCGCGCGGAGCTCCGCCCATCACTGGCACGGCGGCAGTGCCGTGCTGCGCTGGTGGGTGGTACCAACGGTCGCGCTCAATGCCCGGATCGAGCGGTACGCCGACCCCGATCAGGTGATCGCGGTCACTGGTACCACCGCGGGGATGCGCACCAATGGCGGGTCGATCGGCGTGGACGTGCAGCCCACGCCCCGGCTGATGTGGCGTACGGAAGCCCGTCTGCTCCGCAACGACGGCGCGATCTTTCCCGATCGTGCAGCCGTGGGTGGACTCTCTGCGCGCAACGGCGTGCTGCTGACAACACTGTCGCTGCGGTTCTGATCGTCAGCGGGGACCGGATGCCGGTGACCCGTCACGCGAAACTCCCCGCGCTCACGAACATTTCGTGGACTGCGGGGAGTTTTCAGTTGTCAGTCCGGAGTGTTCAGTATCCAGTGTTACAGCTCACGACCCACCAACGCACTCAGCTGCGCTCTGGCGATGCGACCGTCCAAACGCGCCTGAATGAGCGCCTGACGCGCCTCGTTGAGCTGCGTCTGCGAGGTGAGCAGGTCGAGCAGGGTGCTGGCGCCGAGGGCGTAGCGCTGCTGTTGCACGCGCAGGTCTTCTTCCGACGCGGCCACGGCGGCCTGCTGGATCTGCACCCGTGCCTGCGCATTGTTGAGGGTGCGCAGCTGCGTGGTGAGGTTCTGGCGTGCGGCCAGACGCGCGTCGCGCAGCTGGGCTTCGGCGTTGCGCAGCTGCACGTCGCTCTGCACCATCTGCTGCTCGCGCACCAGGCCGTTGAAGAGCGGATAGCTCACGTTGAAGTTGAGCTGCTGACGGTTGGGGTTGCCGCCGCTGAACAGCCAGAGATCGCTGCCGGAGAAGGTCTTGCTCGTCTGCGTATACGCGTAGTTGTACGACATCGTGAGCGACGGCAGGTACGACGAGCGCTGCACGCGCTTGTTGGCGCGGGCGGCCATGAGGTTGGCCTCCGCCTGCATCACGGCCGGGCTCCGGCCCACGAGCTGGGTCAGCTCCTGCTCGGAGGGTAGCTCGGTCACCGTATCGACGGTGTCGTCGGCGGCGGGGGTCACGAGCACCTGAGAGCCGATCACGCGGGTGAGCGCGGCATTGGCCACGCGCAGGTCGTTCTGCGCCGTCAGTACCGCCAGACGGGCATTGCCCACCTGGATGACGGAACGGAGTGAGTCGGACTTGGTGGCCACACCGGCCGCCACGCGCGCCGTGGAGGCCTTGAGCTGCTGCTCGGCCTGCTCGAGCTGCGCACGCGCCGCCGCTTCCGACTCGCGCGCCGCCACGGCGGCGTAGAACTGCTGCTTGGTCTGGAGTGCGGCGTCGAAGCGTGCCTGCACGACCGCGGCGTCGGCAGCGTCGGCCGTGGCCCGGCTCCGCGACAGCTCGTTCCAGCGCTGGTTGCCGTCGAACAGCTGCACGTTGGCCGCGAGGCCATTGTTGTAGTTCCACGGGTCGCCGCGCAGTGGTACGAGGGCACCCTGGAAGAACTGCACACCCTGCGTGCGTGCGCTGCCGGCGTTGAGCGTGAGGTTGGGGATATAGGCGGCGAGCGCGCTGCGACCGGCGGCCGCGGCGTTGCGCTCCTGCCCACGTGCCTGCACCACGGCGGGCGCGTTGCGCTGCGCCTGCTGCACCGCCTCCGCGAGACGAATGGGGCGCGCGTCGTCTTCGCTCGTCGCCGTGGTGGCCGCCGACCGCGCCGCCGACTGCGCCGGCGACGACAACGGGGCGGCCACGAGGACCGCCCCCAGCACTGCCAGCAGGCCGCGACGGCGGGACGCGCAGCGCGCCGAACCGGGCGTGCCGCGAAGGCGACTGCGTGGCATCATGCCGATCACCTGGTGTTCGCGCGTGCCTTGGCGATGCTGTCGGCGATGCGCTGGTTACGCTCGATGAGGGCGCGGAAGCGTTCCTTCTGCGGCTCGGTGAGCGTTTTCATCATGAGAACACGGGCGCTGTCGCGCACCGAGTCGAGGGCGGGGCGGACGACGGTCATGATCTCGCGGGAGCGCGCCCGGCGCCAATCCCATGCGGAATCGACGGAGGCCGCCTGCTCCGGCGTGAGGTCGAGCTCGCGGGCGAGCTCGAGGCGCATGGCACGATCGTCGGCCGCCATCACGACCGGTTTGCTCGCCGCGCGCGCTGCCGCGAACCCCAGCACGCCCCCGGTGAGGAGGGCGCCGAGGAGGAACATCAGCGCGAGCGACTTGGGACGGGGGGTCTGGGACACGGAACGGTCGCCGCGCTCAGTAGTCGAGCGGATTGAGATACCGCTCCGGTGCATCGGGCGAGAGATGACGACGCGCCCCGGTCATGGTCCCGTCGATGGGGAGCGGCATGGCCGTCTCCACCGCCGCCCGCGCCGCGAGGTCACGTGCGTTGGCGTGGGCCTGCTGGTCGCGCACGAACGTCGCACCGGCCGCCAGCAGCGCCAGCGTGGCCGCGATCATCCCCACCGCTCCCCAATCGGCACGGCGCAGTTCGGCGAAGCCGCTCCACCACGACGGGCGCAGCTCACGCACCACGCCACTGGTGGCGGCCGAGATGCGCTGCATGATGCTCCCTTCCAACCCTTCCCAATAGGCCTCGCTCGAGGGCGCCGCATACTGCGTCCTCAGGGCCGCGGTCACCATGGGATCCGCGCCCGGGGAACGGTTGCCGCTCCGCCCGTCGTCGTTCCGTGTGACGTTCATGATTCACTCCGAAGATTGCTCAGCTGGCGCCGCAGGTGCGCCCGGGCATGATGCAGGTCCGACCGGGCCGTGCCCTCGGGAATTCCGAGAATGGCGCCGATCTCCGCGTGCTTGTATCCCTCGACGTCGTGCAGCACGATCACCGCGCGTTGCCGTTCGCCGAGTGTATCGAGCGCCCGTGACAGGCGCGCCCGCAGTTCATCCGATTCCGCCGGGTCCTTGTGCGGCTTCGACAGGGTTTCCGGCAACTCATCCGCATCGCGTACCTTGCGACGTCGCGCGATGTCCAGCGCGGCATTCGCCACGATGCGGTGCAACCACGCCCCGAACGCCTGTTCGGGACGGAACCGCTCCAGCGCCCGGAAGGCATGCAGGAAGCCTTCCTGCACCGCGTCCTCGGCATCGTCATGCGACAAGACGATGGCCCTGGCCACGGCGTAAGCCCGCCGCTGATGACGGCGCACCAGCCCCGCAAAGGCGGCGTTGTCGCCGCCCTGGGCCGCCAGCACCAGCTCGCGCTCCTCGAGCGCCTCCGGCGACAGGGGCCGATCAGTGCCCATGCCCGTCCCGACGTGGGGCGCCCCGGTCAGGGGGCCCCCCACGAGGCGCGGCGCAGGTCGGCCCCCAGCAAGGGGGGCCGCCAGCGAAGAAGGAAGCGGGATGGCAGTCACGTGATCGGGCGGGTTCACCCGAATTACGCATCGCTCGAAATCGTCGTTGAGGTCGAGGTTGCCGACGGTGCCGCCGGCACGCCCGCCAACCCCAACGCCTCGGCGTTGGCCTGCATGGCGGTCAGCACCACGCCGATGTGCTCGTCGAGCGGCACGCCCAGCGCCTCCGCGCCCTGCACGATGTCGTCGCGGTTCACCCCCCGGGCGAACGCCTTGTCCTTCATCTTCTTTCGCACCCCGGCCACGTCCACGTCGCGGACCGCCCTGGACGGCTTCACGAGGGCGCAGGCGGTGATGAGCCCGGTGAGCTCGTCGACGGCGAACAGCGCCTTGGCCATGAGCGACTCGCGCGCCACCCCGGTGTAATGGGCGTGGCCAAGCACCGCCTGCAGGATCTCCTCCGGCCACCCGAGCCCACGCAGATACCGCACTCCCTCGGCCGGATGCTCGGCCTCCGCCGCCTGGGCGTCGTTGGGGTAGCGCTCGTAGTCGAAGTCGTGGATGAGGCCAGCGACCGCCCACGACTCCTCGTCGGCACCGAACCGCCGCGCGTAGGCGAGCATGGCGGTTTCGACGGACAGCATGTGCTTGCGCAGCGACTCGGACTGGGTCCAGTCCTGCACGAGGGCGAGGGCTTCGGCGCGGGTAGGCATGCGGGGATTCTGGCGTGTGGGCGGGGTTTGGGGTAGGGGCGGGGACGACGCGCGGGGGCGGGGAAACCACGCGTG
>CAZNZG010000170.1:0-7793 GCA_964577455.1 uncultured Gemmatimonas sp.
GATCGGCCATGTGGAAGGAGTAGGCACTGCTGTCGCCATCGGCCGCCTCACCATTGGGGCCGAGCGTATCGCTGTGATGCCCCAGCTCCTTCAGCACCCGCTTGCGCTCCTCGAGCAGCCGCTTCTCGAAGTGCTGCAGCTGCTTCTTGGGCATCGGCTTCGGCTTCTTGGCGTCCTTCGTCGACGCGGCTTTCGATTCGGCCATCACGACCCTTCCTTGGTGAGCGCAAGACGGAGGGCACGTCCATCGACGTCCCCGTTCTGCGTAGCGGTCCACATGGCGCCGTCTCCCGGGCCGGAGAACGGCGATCCCACCTCACTGCCGAGCAGCAATCGTACGGCAAGCACTTCCTCGGCGATGCGGCTGCGATGCGCAGCCACCGCGCTTTCCAGCTCTTCGTCTCCGGCCACGGCCAGAACAATACGATCACTCACCTCGAGCTGCGATTCCTTGCGGAGTCGCTGAACGCGGCTGATGACCTCCCGGGCGAGCCCCTCGGCGCGGAGCTCCGGGGTGATCGTGGGGTCGAGGGCGACCCCATACCCCCCGTTCTCCTGGACGACGGCAGCGCCCGAGGCGCGCCGGATGATGGCGACGTCTTCGGGGGCAATCAAGCGCTCGGCCCCCGCCGCCTCGATCGTGACGGACTGGCCGGCCGCCAACTGACGCAGCAGATCGGTCGGGAGCCCCGGGATGGCCTCGGCCACCAACGGCGTTTCCTTGCCGAACTTCTTGCCCAGCGTGCGGAAGTTCGCCTTGGCCTCGAGCGACACGAGCGCGTCGGTCGAGGTGACGAACTCCACCTGCTTCACATTCAACTCCGATGCCAGCAGCCCGCCGAGGGTGGCCACGAGCGTGGCGTCCCCCGGGATCACGCACTGCAACGACGGGAGGGGCTGACGCACCTTCACGTCGGCCACGTCGCGCGCGGCATGTGCGAGGCCGGCCAGGGTGCGGAGGTCGTCCATGGCCGCTTCGAGCGCCGAGTCGACCGGGGTGGGGTGCTCGCGCGTGTATGCCGCGAGGTGCACCGAGGTTCCCGTGAGGTGACGGTGCACCGCGTCGGTCATGAACGGGGCAAACGGGGCCAGCAGGCGGCAGGTCACCACCAGCACCTCGTGCAGCGTGGCGAAGGCGGCACGGTTGTCGGCCCCCTCGACCTCGTAGAAGCGCGCACGGCTCTGACGCACGTACCACTTGGAGACGTCGTCGTCCATGAACTGCATCACCCGGCGCGCCGCGAGCGTCGCGTCGTAGTTGTCGAGATGCTGGTTCACTTCGCGCTCCACCCGCGTGAGGCGCGAGAGGATCCACCGATCGAGCGCGGGACGATCTTCGACCTTCGGGTCGGCCGCGCTGGGCTGCCATCCGAAATTGGCGTACTGCGCGAAGATGCCGTTGTAGACGTTGCGGAAGGTGAGCAGGAAGCGCCCGGCCGTCTCGCGGATGGCATTTTCGTCGAAACGGCGCGGCACCCACACCTGGCTGGAAGCCACGAGGAAGAGGCGCACCGCATCGGCGCCGTGGCGCTCCATCACGTCCCACGGGTTGACCACGTTGCCCTTCGACTTGGACATCTTCTGTCCCTGGGCGTCGAGCACGAGGTCGTTCACCACCACGTTGCGGTAGGGCGCCGCCTGATCGTGCGCGTTGTGCGGCAGCGCGTCACCCAGCGTGGTGGCAATGGCCAGCAGTGAGTAGAACCACCCGCGCGTCTGGTCCACGCCTTCACAGATGAAGTCGGCGGGATACTGTGCCGCCACCACGTCCCGGTTCTCGAACGGATAGTGCCACTGCGCGAAGGGCATGGAGCCCGAGTCGAACCACGTGTCGATCACTTCGGGCACGCGTCGCATGGTGCCCTTGCCGCTCTTCGCCGGCCAGGTGTACTGGTCGATGTGCGGCTTATGCGGATCGAAATCGTCGGCGAGCGGGCGGCCGATGCGTTCGGCAAGATCGGCGTAGCTGCCGATCACGTCGACCTCGGACGGGTCCTCGTCGTTGACCCACACGGGGAGTGGCGTCCCCCAGTAGCGGTCACGCGAGATGGCCCAGTCCACGTTGTTGGACAGCCATTCACCGAAGCGGCCGGTACCCACTTCGCTGGGATTCCAGTTCACCTGGCCGTTGCGCTGCAGCAACGCATCGCGCACGGCAGTGGTGCGCACGAACCACGAACCGCGCGCGTAATAGAGCAGTGGCGTCCCGCAGCGCCAGCAGTGCGGGTACGCGTGCACGAACGTGCTGGCCTTCCACAGCACGTCGCGCTCCTTGAGCACCTCGAGGATGCGCGCGTCGGCCTTCTTCACGAACTGGCCGGCCACCTCGGGCACGCCTTCCACGAACTCGCCGCGCGCGTTGACCGGCTGCACGAAGGCCAGTCCGTGCCGCTGGCCGGCGGCATAGTCGTCGGCGCCGAACGCCGGCGCCATGTGCACCACGCCCGACCCGTCCTCGGCGGAGACGAACTCCTCGGGCACGATGATCTCGTGATTGCCCTGCTCGGGGTACGGCACCCAGTCGAGCGGCCGGCGGTATCGGCGACCGGCGAGGTCGCTGCCCTTCATGGTACCCACCACGTCCCAGCGATCGGCCCAGTCGGCGCCCAGCACCCCCGGCACCCGCGCTTCCGCCAGGATGATCGTCCACTCGGCCCCAGTCTTCTTGCGCAGCTCCGCGTACGCCAGATCCGGGTGCACCGCGAGCGCGGTGTTGGAGACGAGCGTCCACGGGGTGGTGGTCCACACCAGGATGCGGCGCCTCATGGCTGGCGCGTTGCCCTCGGCGTCGAGGAGGTCGAGCGCCACGTACACGCTCGGATCCTCCACATCGTCGTAGCCCTGGGCGACCTCGTGGCTGGAGAGCGCCGTGCCACAGCGCGCGCAGTACGGCAGGATCTTGTGGCCGCGCGTGAGCAGCCCCTTGTCGTGCATGGTCCGCAGCGCCCACCACACGCTCTCCACGAAGTCGTGGGAGTAGGTGACGTACGGGTTGTCGTAGTCGAGCCAGTACGCGGTACGATGCGAGAGCTTCTCCCACTCACCGCGGTACTTCCACACGCTTTCGCGGCAGCGCCGGTTGAACTCGGCCACGCCCACCTGCTCGATCAGCTGCTTTCCGCCCAGCTTCGCGATCTCGCTCGGGTCCACGCCCTGCCGTTCGGCCTCCTCACGCTGCAGCTCCTTCTCCACCTCGATCTCGACGGGGAGACCGTGCGTGTCCCACCCCGCCTTGCGCGGCACGTAGAACCCCTGCATCGCGCGGTGGCGGCAGAAGAGGTCCTTGATGGTGCGCGCAAAGACGTGGTGGATGCCTGGGCGACCGTTGGCGGTGGGCGGTCCCTCGAAGAACACGAACGGCTTCGCGTTGGCGCGCGCGGCCTGCGACTGCTCGAACAGCTTCTCCGCATCCCACTGCGAGAGCATGCCGCGCTCGAGCGCATCGGCGTTGGTGTCTGGAAGGAGCGGGTACCGCACGGCGTCCTGCGTCATAGGGGAGGAGAAAGGATGATGCGCGTTACAGCGCGGCGAGTACGCCCTTCACCACAGTCGACAGACTGGGCTCGGCGCGCTTGGCCACGGCGATGATCTCGGGGAGGTGCGCCGGCTTGAGTGAATCCGGAAGGCACTGATCGGTGATGATCGAGAGCCCAAGTACGCGCATGCCACCATGCACGGCCACGATCACCTCGGGGACGGTGCTCATGCCCACCACGTCGGCACCGATCCCACGCAGAAAGCGATACTCGGCGCGTGTCTCGAGGTTGGGCCCCTGCACCGCCACGTACACCCCTTCGCGCAACGGGATGTTGTTGGCGACGGCCACCTCGCGGGCGAGACGCCGCAGCTCCGCATCGTACGGCTCGGACATGTCGGGAAAGCGCGGACCGATCGTGTCGTCGTTGGGACCGATGAGCGGGTTGTCGCCGAGCAGATTGATATGGTCGGCAATCAGCATGAGGTCACCGGGCGCCCAGAGCGGATGCATGCCGCCGCAGGCATTGCTCACGATCAGGGTCTCAGCCCCGAGCGCACGGAGCACCCGCACCGGAAACGTGACCTGCTGGAGCGAGTAGCCTTCGTAGCGGTGAAAGCGCCCCTGCATGGCGATCACCGTACGCCCACCCAGCGTACCGCACAGCAGGCGCCCCTTGTGCGACTCGACGGTGGACAGCGGGAAGTTGGGGAGCTCGCCATACTCGATCGTCTGTTCCACCTCGATCTCCGCGGCGAGGCCTCCAAGCCCGGTGCCGAGGATGATCGCCGCGTGGACCGGCTTGTCGAAGCGCTTGCGCACAGCCTGCGCACACGCCTCGATCCGCTCGCGGGCGTGCAGCCCGAGCGCGGGATGCGAGAGCCCCACCAGCGTGTGCTCCTGCGTGTACTGCAACTGCGGACGCGAGCCCGGCAGCGGCGTGGTGTTGCTCACTTGTCGTCCTCCACCACGGCATCGAGCCACGACGGCGTGGGGGCCATGTTGCGACGCGGGAGCGAGTTGATCTCGCGCACGACGGTGGAGTCGGGCTGCACCGCATCGGCGCTGCGCGGCGTCGTGAAGTCGGGGACCGGCTCAGACTCCGCGCTGTTGAGCTCCGTGAGCTGCCGTTCGAGCTGATGGCGCAGCTGCGCGAGATAGGCGCGGCGTGTGCGCCAGAGCGACTGGAGCTCCTGCTGCGCCCGCGCAACCTCCTCGCGCACCGAGGCAAGCTGTTTCTCCGCCTCCTGCTGCGCCTCGCGCACGATGAGCTGCGCTTCCCGCTCCGCCTGCTCGCGGATTTCGCCGCGCAGCTGCTGCGCACTGATCAGCGCTTCGTTGAGCGCCTTGTCGCGCTCACGGAAGCTCTTGAGCTGCTCGTGAAAATTGCGCGCCTTCTGGTCGAGCTCCTGATTGGCACGCGCCAGCCGTTCCAGCTCCTCCGCCACCTGATCACGGAACTGGTCCACGCGCGCGCGATCGTAGCCACGCAAGGCATTGCCGAAGTCGTAGCGACGGGCGTCGAGCGCCGTGAGGTGAAACCCCTGGAAGTTTTCGTCGGTCATTCGCTGTCCCGGATGCGTCAGGTCCGACTGCCGAAAAGCACCGTACCGAGGCGTACGTGCGTGGCCCCTTCTTCCACGGCGATTTCGTAATCGCCGGACATCCCCATGCTGAGCCACTCGGCCGCATGCCCCGCTGCCTGCACCTGCTCACGCGCCGCCCGCGCGCCGGAGAAGACGGTGCGCAGCACCTGCTCCTCCGCGTCGAACGGCGCCATCGTCATCACTCCGCGCACCCGGATGCCGGGGAGCGCATGCAACCGATCGGCAAACGCGGGAACCTCGGCGGGAGTGATCCCGCTCTTGGTGCCCTCACCACTCACGTTGACCTGCACCAGCACGTCGAGGGTGGTGCCGGCCTTCACCGCCTCGTCGTGGAGGGCCACGGCCAGGCGCTCACTGTCGAGCCCGTGAACGAGCGAGAATCGCAGCGCGTGCTTGGCCTTGTTGCGCTGCAGATGCCCAATGAGATGCCAGCGCACGGGGATCGTGAGCTGCACCATCTTGCTCTCGGCCTCCTGCACGCGGTTCTCGCCGACGTCGGTCACCCCCGCGGCGTAGGCGGCCAGCACCGCCTCAGGACCGTGCGTCTTGGTGACCGCCACGAGCGTGACGTCCTGCCCATGTCCGCCGCGAGCACGAGCGTCGGCGATGCGCGTGCGCACCTCCGCCACCGCCTCCTGGACGACCCCTGCCCACGCGGTCGTGTTGTGGTCGGAAATTGGCATAGCACATAAGGTTAGACACCGTTGCACCCCGACACAAGTAACGGGTCGGCAGGGTTCGTGATGGTGGTGCAACGCAGCAGTTCCTGCGCGGTATGCGCCGCCGGATCACTGGCCGGCGGCAGCGGCGCGAGCGCGGCGCGCGGCACCTGTTCGCGCTGCGCCCGGAGTGCCGGCACATCGAGCACCACGGTCTGCGCCGCCGCCGTCGCCGCGGGGGCGTACACCAGCCCCTGCAGCGCCCACCCGCTGGCAGGATCGAGACGATTGCGGTCAACACGCCCGAGCAACGTGCTCACCCGTACCGGGCGCCTGGCTGCCGCGGCGCGGATCATGACAGAGCGCAACACGGCATCGGTGCCGGGCCAGCGGGACACCGCCTCTGGCGCGAGGAGGCGGCGCGCGGCGAGTTCCGCCCGATACCACTCGGCGCCGAGCAGCGGCACGGTCACGATCGCCACATCGGACCGATAGTCCTCCACCTGCTGCAGGTACCAGAGCGGGAAGGTGTCGTTATCGCCGCCGGCGAGCAGGATGCCGTTCCGGGGCACGGCGTCGAGCAGCAGCCGGGCATAGGTGCGCGGCAGTGACGCCATCGGCTCGCGCGTACGGTCAGCGACCGGATGGTTGGCGATCAGCGGTACCAGCACCACCAGCAGCGGCGCCAGTGCGACCGGCGCCGGCAGGCGGCGCGCCAGCGTCGTGGCCAGCGATGCCGCCCCCGCTCCGGCCATCAGCCCCCAGGCCCAGAACCCGAGCACGAAGAAGTAGTCGCGCTCACGCGCCTCGTGCCCCGCCCCCGGCGGCAGCACTCCCACCCCGAACGAGGGCCCGGCGCGCATGTTGAGCCAACACACCACGCCGAGGGTGGCGCTCACGAGCAGCACGATCATCCCACGCCCCACCCGCGCATCGTGGCGCCATACGGCACGAACGCCGAGCAAGGCGAGCCACGCCCACAGCACCGACAGTGTGGTACGCCCCAGCGCCGCCGTGGGCAGCGGGTGCAGTCCGAACGCCACCTGCCAATCGGCCCACTGGAAGAAATTCCCCACCTGCAACCAGAGCGGCGCCAGTCGTGGCCAGAGCCCGGCCACGGCGTACTGCTCGCGCCGGAGCACGGCAATCATCGCGCGCAGTGTTTCGGGGTTCCCCGAATCGAGCTGGGGATCGCGGGCCGACAGCAGCGGCAGCACTGCCACGGCGGACAGCCCAAGCAGCAGCAGCGCCCCCCACGACAGGATGGCGCGGACCGTGGGGCGCGGGCCGCGCCAGGCCAGGGCCACCGCCGCCGGCAGGGCCACCAGAACGCTCAGATGCAGCGGCACGGCCAGGCCGGCGATGAAGGCGATCACGCCGCGCGCGCGGAACCGCTGCTCCGGATGGGTATCGTGGCGACCGGCATACTCGCCCGCCGCCAGCATGCAGACGCTCGCCAGTAGCGACACGCCGTACACTTCGGTTTCGGTGGCGTTATTCCAGATGCTGTACATCGTGCCGGCCATCACGGCCGACACCACGGCACCGCGCGCCCCGATCCAGCGGCTCGCCATCCAGGCACCGACACCGCCAACCAGTGCCGAAGACCAGACAGACAGCAGGGTGATGGCGCGAGGCGGGGCGGCACTCGAAAAAAGCAGCGCCGACAGCTTGCCCATCAGAATCCAGAGCGGCGTGCCCGGCGGATGCGGAATGCCGAGCGTGTGCGCCCCGGTCATGAATTCGGCCGCATCCCAGAACGTGAGGTCTGGTGCGGCCGCGGAAAGATAGGTGGCCAAAAGCACCATCGTCGCCACGACTGCGGCGACGAGGGGTGATGGCAACTGGATTCTGGATGTGGCGCGCAAACGCTCGGCGCTGATCAGGCGGGGGCGACCTCGGGGCCGCCAAGAAGCGGCGGCGTGACCGGACGCGGCGTCGCCACAGCGGGCGGCGTCATCGGCGCAGGGGCCGACGGCACATCCGGTCCGCGGCGGGGCGGCAGGTCCTTGCCTTCCTTGAGCAGCACGATGTCATCGCGCGTGAGCGTCT
>CAZNZG010000171.1:0-7783 GCA_964577455.1 uncultured Gemmatimonas sp.
ACCCGCGACCCCAACCTTGGCAAGGTTGTGCTCTACCAACTGAGCTATTCCCGCATGCCCTGCCGCGCTGCCGTGGCAACGCGCCGACGGCCGCGCCATCGTGTGGCAAATAGTAGCCGACGGTGGGGCCGCGGACAAGCACCCCTTCCCGATCAATCGCGGACCCCCAGCGCGTGGGCCGCATACCAAAGCGTGTGGGCGAGCAGTCCGGCCATCGCGGCATCCCCGCCATTGGCCAGCGCGCGCCCGTCGGCATCGACCAGTTCGGCCGCGACCCCACTGTCGAGCGGCGCCCGGCGGAGCCACGCGATCACCTCCTGCGCCTCCGGACCCAACAGCCGCGCAATCTGGGGCAGGAGCGGCGTCGCAGACTCGGGGTCCGACCGCACGGCCCGAACCGTACGCCGGTACATGCTGTCTTCGCGGTCCAGCGCCTCGTACAGTGGAAGCCACAGAATGGACCCGGAGACATCGTCGTTCAGCGCCGTGCCGCCTGCCAGGTCGACGGCCGTCGCGAGCCGCGCCTTCTCGCCACGATCGACCGCGAAGTGGCGACGAAGCGCGGCGCGTACGGCCGCCGGATCCTCGACATTCGCCGCCGCCTCCTCGTCGAGCGTGCGACGGAACACATCGAGCGCCAACGCCACCACCGCATTCCCGTGCAGCGTGAACGGATGCGGCGCCTGCGCCCCCGAGGGAGTGACCTCCGTGGAGTAGAGTGGCACCCGCTCATCGCGTCGCGCATGGATGTCGTCGTGGCTCAGGTACAGCGTATCCGCCACGACGGGATCTTCGACGATCTGATCATCACCGGTGTCCCGGATGTACCGATCCGTCGCCACGGCGAAGGCAGCCGGCCCTTCGATGGAAAATCCGGGCTGAAAGAGCGTCCCGTCGAGGTAGTGGACCCCCTGCCCCGGTGCGTATCCATGCAGCTCACAGGCGCGGACCAGCAGTTCACGCGCGAGCCCGGAATCGGCGAGTTGTACGGCCGGGAGCGTCCACATGAGCGCCTCCCAATCCCGAACGGTACACCCCATGGAGTGCCACGGCGCACGTGAACGCACGAGGTAATAGTGCGCATCGTCGAGCCCGCGCCCAACGGCGTAGAAGTACGTGAACAGGAGATTGCGGTTCAGCAACCGATCGATGCCGTCGTTGCCCGTCGTCTGCTCGAGTGCCGTGAGCGCCTCGCGCGTGGCCGTCAGCAGCGAGCGCCACCCGCGACGACGAAGCACACTCACCGTTGCCTGCGCCCCGTCGCGCTCGGGACCGACCGCGATGTAAAAGGCACACTGCACCGCACCACCAGCGGGGGCCGTCAGGGCGCGACGAATCGCGAACGGTCGCGGCTCCACCGATGCCCCCTGGGCGACCTCGATCGTGGCCGGTCCGTCGCAACCGACAGCGACCGCCACCAGCCCGGGGATGGCCGCCCCTTCAAGGAGCACGACATCGTCCTCGCCACGACTCACGAGATGCTGGTCATCGAAGGGGCGCGCCGTCCGCACCCGCTGCTGGCGATGTCCGAGGGTCCCTTCCATGGCCAGCCCGATGTCGACAGCGACAGCCCCGCGGTTCTCCACCGAGAGGGTATACACGGCTCCCGCCATGTCGGCGTCGCGGCCGTACGGGGCGAAGATCGTGCCGCGGACCACCAGCGACCCCACGGTGCAGGTGAAGGTCGGGAGCCAGCCCACCGCTCGTTCCCACGCGATCCCTTCAGCGGCCAGCGCACGGATCTCGCCGTTCACGCGCAAGACGGGCCCGAGCAACGGGACCCCCTGACCGGACGCGAAATCGGATGATCCCGCCACTTCGATGGCCGCTCGAGCACCGCGATGCAGCACGCCGAGGGCGTGGATCGCCCCGTCCATGGGGTTGATGCACGGAATGGTGAGCCAGTGGTTACCGGTCAACTGCCATGGGACGGTCGGGATGGGACGCATGGACACCTGGAATGGGCAGCCCCCACAACGCCGAACCTTCGCCGGCCGCAGGGAGTACAGCTGAGGACCACGGAGTACCGCCGGGGAAGGCGATACGAGCGAGCCCCGCCAGCCCGTGGTTCGTTGACGCGCCCACGGTGCCGGGCTAAGGTGCTCTACCAGCCGGTGTAATCTAGTGTGGTGCCATGCCGTCTCCGTCCCCGACCGAATTCCCTTTGCCCATTCGCCCGTCGCGCACTCCAGCGGCACACGCAGCCTCCCGCGGCGTGCAGCAGGTACTCCCACGTCGCGCGGCGACACGGGCGCCGGTCCTGTGGCTGCTGCTGCTGGCCACCTCCGCCCTGGCCCTGCGGGCCGAGGCGCAAACGGTGGCCGGCGTCGGCGACGACGCGATTCCCGTCCCACGGGGTGGCTTTCGCTTGCTGGTGGGCGGACTGTGGAACGATCATCGGGAAGTCTTCGCTCCGGGCAGCGGAAAGCGTGCGCTGTTGTCCACGCTGGGCACGGATCGATTCGGCACCCGGCAACTCCCGCAACTCGAAGCCGCGGAAAGCGCCATCCGCTCGCTCAGCGGTGACAGTCGGTTTTCGCTGTCGATGGGCACGCTCGAAGCGCGCGGCGAAGTACGGCAAAGCATCGCGCCATTCACCGTCGACTACGGCGTTACCCGGCGTCTGTCACTGCGCGTCCTGGTCCCGTACGTGGAATCGCGCGACGCGTCGCAGTTCATCCTGAATCGCGCCGGGAGCGGCGCCAACGTGGGCCGTAACCCGGCCTTTGTGAATGCCGCCTCGCGCGCCGCCAACGGCGCCGTGGTGACCCAGATCGAGACCGCCCGCGCAGCGCTTGCCGCGGAAATCACCCGGTGCGCGAGCAGCGCTGCTGCCGGTTGCGAGGCCATTCGCGCCAACCCGGCCGGAGCGCAGGGGGTGGTAAACCGGGCCGTGCAAACGAGTACGCTGCTTCGCACGGTGTACGGCAACGCCGAACGGGCCGGCTCCCCGGTGGTCCCCCTCGCGAACTCCACGCAGCACGCCGCCGTGGTGAGCACGATTTCCGCGCTGCGCACTGACTTCGGAGCCTACGGCATCACCAGCATTCCCGCCGCCGCCTCCCCCGCCGCCGCCACGACGGTGCTCGGGCCGGCATCCATGTCGACGGTGGCGAGCGACAGCTCATTTGGCGTGGGCTATGATCGCCTGGGCGATACGCGACGGGCCGGCATCGGCGACATCGACCTGACGGCCACATTCCTCCTGTTCGACAGCTTCAACGCCGACCAGCTGCGTCGATTGCTCGCCCCCACCCGTGGCATTCGCTCCAACATCACGGCCGGTTGGCGCTTCGGTACGGCCGGTGCCGATCGCATCGAGGATGCCTTCGATGTACCGATCGGCGAGGGCGCCGGTGCGCTGCTCGTGCGCAGCACCACGGATCTGTTGCTCAATGCGCGTGCATGGGTGAGTGCCACGGTGCGCGCTGTGCACCCGGTGGCTGATCGTGTGGCGGTCATTCTCCCCAACCGCGATGAGGCGACCGCCTTCCTGCCGGTCAGTCGTGCCAACGCGGCGCGGACCCTGGGCAACCGCTTCGAATTCGAGATCGCCCCGCGCTATGCGGTAGGACAGTACTTCGGCGTGTCGGCCGCGTACCTGTGGCGCCACTGGGGCGCCGATCGATTCGACGCGGCCCCCGCGGAAGGCAGCGACGCGGCAGCGAGCACGTGGGAGATTCCGTCGCGTTCGCTCAGTGCGGCCGCCTTCGGCGTGACGTTCTCGACATTGGCCAGCTATGCCCGCGGGCGTTCCCGCTTCCCGGCGGAAGTCATCTTTACACACACGACCCCGCTTGCGGGGAGCGGTGGCGTCGTCCCGGCCGTCTCGAGCGATCGGCTCGAGCTACGCATTTATACCGGCTTTCCGCGGCGCTGACGCTTCGGTACGGCGCCTGCTGCGCTGGCACGGTCGCCCATCGCTGCGCCTGCCTCGTCGCCAGACGAGGCCATGTCTTCGGCACCGCGGAGGATCAGCTCGCGCGCATGGGCGCGGCTCACTTCGCGATCGGCGTCGCCACCAAGCATGCGGGCGATCTCGACCACGCGCGCCTCGTCGGTAATGACCGTGGTATCGGAGGTGGTGACCGTGCCCACGGCACTCTTGTGCACCACGATGTGGTGATGCGCGCGCGCGGCGATCTGCGCCAGATGGGAGATGGCCAATACCTGATGGTGCGAGGCCACGCGTCGCATGAGCGCGCCCACCTGCCACGCCACCGCACCTCCCACGCCCGCATCGACTTCATCGAAGACGAGTGTTGGCACCTGCTGCAGACGCGCCAGCACCGTGCTGAGGGCCAGCATCACGCGTGACAGCTCGCCACCCGAGGCGATTCGCGAGAGGGGGCGGAGATCGCTGCCCGCATTGAGCGCCGCCACAAACGAGACGCTCTCCGCCCCGGCGGCACCGATGACGTCGAGCGGAGACAGAACGACCTCCACGCGCCCCTCACGCATCCCCAATTCGGGGAGCAGTGCCGTGACTGCTCCGGAGAAGCGGTGCGCTCCACTCTGCCGCATGCGCGTGAGCTCCGCGGCCGCCTCGACCAATGCTCCCTCGGCCGCCGCCCTCGCGTCGGCGATTGCCGCCAGATCCAGCGTGCCGCCATCAAGCAGATCGAGCTCCGCGCGCGCTTCAGCGCCCGCTGCCAGCACCTCCGCCAAGGACGGGCCATACTTGCGCATCAGGGAGAGCAACTGATCGCGGCGGCGCTCGAGGGTGCGCAAGCGCTGGGGATCCGCCTCGATGGATTCAGCGTAGCTCTCGAGCTCTGTGGTGAGTTCGTCGAGCGCGTACACGGCCGCATCGAAACCTGCCTGCAACCGCTCCAGCGACGGATCGATGCGGACGAGCGATGCGAGCGCGCGCCGAACTGCGGCAAGCCGCGTCAACGCGGCCCGATCGTCGCCACTGATCGCTGCCGCGGCCTGGGCTGCGAGCCCCTGCAACTCCTCGGCGTGGGAGAGGCGTCGGATGTCGGCGTCGAGCGACTCGTCCTCGCCAACGACCGGATTGATTTCCTCGATTTCCCGCGACACGAAGCGCAGATAGTCGGCGCGCCGCATCGCGTCCTGGCGCCGTTGCTCGAGTTCACGCTCGCGTGCACGCAGCGCGCTGACCTGCGCATGCGCATCGGCCACCCGGTTCCGCACGGCGTCGGCCTGCACGTACGCGTCGAGCACGTCGCGCTGGTGATCAGCATCGACGAGCTGCCGTGAATCATGCTGCCCGTGCACGCTCACGAGGCGCGCGCCCACCTCGGCCAGCACCGCCGCGGTGACGGTGGATCCGTTGATCCACGCACGCGACCGCCCGTTGGCGCCCACCTCACGCTTGAGTACGAGCAGGTCGTCGTCGGTCTCTACGCCGCGCCCGTCGAGCAGGGCCCGCAGCGCCGGCATGCCACGCACATCGAACACGCCCTCGACCGTGGCCCGCTCGGCGCCGGCGCGCACCCGGTCTGCCGCTGCGCGCTCGCCGAGCAGCATGCCGAGGGCTCCGATGATCAGCGACTTCCCCGCGCCCGTTTCGCCCGTGAGCACGTTGAGCCCGCCGGCGAGCGGCAAGGACACGGTGTCGATGACGGCGACGTTGCGGATACGCAGTTCGACGAGCATCGGTAGCTCCCCCGGAGAAGAAAGGCGATCAGCCCTGTTCGCCGTCGCGCTCGGAGAGACCACCCCATCCCAGCTTGCGACGCAGGCGCGTGAAGAACGTGGTACCTGGGAAGCGCACGATCTGCACCGGATTGCGGGCCCGACGCACCACCAGCGTTTCTCCGCCGGTGAAGGTAGTACCAACCTGCCCGTCGATCGTCACCAGAAGTTCTTCCGGGCCATCATCCGCACGCACCTTCACCTCGACCTGCGGCGGCAGCACGAGCGGTCGCATGGCCAGCGTGTGCGGTGAGACGGGCGTGAGGACGATGCTCTCGACGGTCGGGACCACGATGGGACCGCCCGCAGACAGCGAGTAGCCCGTGGAGCCGGTGGGTGTAGACACCACCAGCCCATCGGCAGAATAGGAGCCGATCGGTTCATCATCGACGAACACCGTGAACCGCACCACGCGGGCGAAGCCCCCCTTGTGCAGCACGACGTCGTTGAGCGAGCGCCAGCCACAACGTTCACGCCCGTCACGATCGAGCGCACACGACTCGAGCGCCATGCGCGGCTCCGACATGAAGTCGCCGCGCGCAAAGCGCCGAACGCCCTCCTCGAAGTCCGCACCGCTGCAGCTGGTGAGGAATCCGAGTCGGCCGAGATTGATCCCGAGAATCGGGACATTGTGCCCATCGAGCCAACGCGCCCCACGGAGGAGCGTCCCGTCACCACCAAGGGTGAAGAGCGCCTGCACCGTGTCGGGCGCCCCCAGCCTCTCGCCCTGTTCGGCGATTTCCCAGAGCTCGTCCTCAAAGGCGAGTTCGAGACCCAGCGTGGGGGCAATATCGAGCAGGGTGCCCAGGATGGCGGGCAGGCCGACGTATCCGCGATGACCGATGACGCCGACGCGCATCAACCGGCCAGTGCCTCAGTCTCGTGCAAGGCACGCACGCGATCCGCGATACCGGCAGCATCGAGACCGAGCGCCGCCAGCTGCTTCTTGCGGGGGGCTGCGTAGATGATCTTGTCGGGTACGCCGTGGACCGACGTCCGCACATGCGGCGCCTGCCGATGGATTACCGTGCTGATGAAGGCACCGAAGCCGTTCATCACCACGCCCTCCTCGACGGTGAGGATGTGCGTATGCTCGGCGAGAATCGCCGCGAGGGTGACTTCGTCGTACGGCTTGATGTAGCGGCAGTTCACCACGGTCACGTCGAGCCCGTCGGCCGCGAGCCTCGCGGCCGCATCGACCGACGGCAGCACCATCGTCCCGGTGGCAAGAATGGCCACGTCCTTACCCTTCCGCAGCACCTCCCACGTGGCGTACGGCGTGGCCGGGATCTCGCTCATGGATGCCGGCACGTCGGGCGACACATCGCGCGGGTAGCGCAGGCAGAACGGGCCCTCGGTCTGCTCCACGCCGGCGCGCAGCAGCCCGAGCATTTCCGTGCCGTCCTTGGGAGCGGTCACCGTCATGTTGGGCACCGTGAGCATGTACGGGATGTCGTACAGACCCATGTGCGTCTCACCGTCTTCCCCGACCAGACCGGCACGATCCATCGCGAACACCACGGGCAGCTTCTGCAGCGCGGCGTCGTGGATGATGTTGTCGTAGGCGCGCTGGAGGAACGTGGAGTAGATCGTCACGAGCGGACGGACACCGCGCGTGGCAAGCCCGGAGGCGAACGTCACGCCGTGGCCTTCGGCAATGCCGACATCGAAGAACCGCTCGGGGTAGGCCTTCGCGAACGCCGCCGTGCCGGTGCCGCCCGGCATGGCGGCCGTGATCACCGCCACGTCCTTCCGCTCAGCGGCGAGCTCCACCAGTCCCTTGCCGTACACGGCCGTATAGGCCGGGTTGCCCGCGGACACAGTGAGCTGCTTGCCGGTGGCCGGATCGTAGCCGGGAGGCAGCGCGTGCCACTTCTCGCCGTGCTCGCCGGCCGGGAACCCCTTGCCCTTCTGCGTGATCACGTGCACGAGGCGCGGCGTATTCATGTCGCGCACCGCCGAGAACGTATCCATCAGCGCATCGATGTCGTGCCCATCGATCGGGCCGAAGTAGCGGAACCCGAGTTCCTCGAACAGCACGCCGGGCGTGAGGAACGACTTCACACTCTCTTCCCACTTGCGAAGCAACGTGCCGGCCGACTGGAACGGTCCGGGGGCATGG
>CAZNZG010000172.1:0-714 GCA_964577455.1 uncultured Gemmatimonas sp.
CGCGCCACGCCGGTACGCGCCACGCCGGTACGCGGCACGTCGCCGTCGCTCCCCGCCGCCGTGACGCCGGTGGCTGTTTCCGGCACACCGTCCGGCGCCCCCGTGGTGGCCGCGGCAGCGACCCCGGTGGCGGCACCGGCGGTGCCTCCCGTGCTGCGGCGCCCGACGCCGATTGCCGCGCCGATCGCTACGCCGATCGCCACGCCGATGTCGGTACCACGGACGCCTACCCCCTCTGCTCCGGCCACGACGGTGGCGGCCCCGATAGCTGGCCGCCCAACGCCCGGTGCGAGCGCCGTCCTGCCCGGCGTCACCGCCGGTACGCCCGCGGCCGGGATGCCCATTGCCACGACGGCCACAGAGCCGACCCCGGCAGCCGGGCGCAAGCCCATCAATCCGTTCCTGAGAGCGGACCCATCGCAGCGGGCGCGCCGGCTGGCGCGGGCCCTCGTCTCGGATCTGGTAGCCTATCACCCGCAAAAGCGCGAGGAAGGGCTTCGCGACGGGACGCTGCGGCAGCTGTTCCGCGAGGAGATCAAGAAGAGCTACGAGGAGTATGTCGAGCAGGTGGGGCGCGAGGTCGCCGAATCGGCCCCGCACTTTCAGGAGGCGCTCAACGAAATCCTCGCCGGTGGACGTCGGCTGTTCTGATCTGCCGTCGTCAGATGCCGCCGGTTTCCGTGTGCGGCGACTGTTCCCGGATGCCGTGACCGG
>CAZNZG010000172.1:724-2794 GCA_964577455.1 uncultured Gemmatimonas sp.
CTTCCCTGTATTCGAGGGCGGGTCACGCAGCAGGCACATCTCGGGCCGCTTTCCCCTGCGGAAGGCGGCTCGCGTCGTACATGGAGAGGACGTATGCAGGACGGGGAACGGCTGAAGGTGCTCGCGCGGTCGGAAGAACGGCTCGCGGACATGCGGAGGTATCTTTGACGTCGAGTCGAAGCGCTCGACGCTGAATGCCTACGAGGAGGAGATGGCCGACGCAGCCTTCTGGAACGACCAGGAGCATGCGCGCGACATCGTCCAGCAGGTCAAGGTGCTCAAGGGCTGGGTCGAGCCCATGGACTCCCTCACGTCGCGCATCCAGAGCGCGCGCGAACTCGACGAACTGCTCGAGCTGGAACCCGACGACGGGATGAACAAGGATCTCGACCTCGAGGTCCAGCGCATCGTCGCCGAACTCGATGCCTTCGAGCTCAAGTCGCTGTTGCGTGGCAAGGACGATTTCCGTGACGCGCAGGTCGAAATCTCCGCCGGCGCCGGCGGCACGGAAGCGCAGGATTGGGCCTCGATGTTGCTGCGGCTCTATACGCGCTGGGCCGAACGGAAGGGGTTCGAGCTCGAGATGCTCGATCTGTCCGAAGGGGAAGAAGCGGGAATCAAGGGGGCCGTCCTCGAGATCAAGGGGCAGTACGCCTACGGCTTCCTGCGCCCCGAGTCGGGGGTGCATCGCCTCGTGCGTATTTCGCCGTTCGACTCGCAGGCACGCCGCCACACCAGCTTCGCGTCGGTGTTCGTCTATCCCGTCGTAAACGAGGAGATCAACATCGAGATCCGCGAAGAGGATCTGCGCATCGATGTGTATCGCGCCTCCGGTGCCGGCGGGCAGCACGTGAACAAGACCTCCTCGGCCGTTCGCATCACGCACCTGCCCACGGGCATCGTGTGCGCGTCGCAGCAGGAGCGGTCGCAGTTCAAGAACAAGGCGACCGCCATGAAACAGCTCAAGAACCGCCTCTATCAGCTTGAGGCGGAAAAGCAGGCGGCCGTGAAGGCGGCGTTCGACGCCAACAAGCAGGACGTGACCTTCGGCAGCCAGATCCGCAGCTACGTCTTCCAGCCTTACACGATGGTCAACGACCACCGCACCGAGCTCAAGATCGCCGATGTCCAGAAGGTCATGGACGGCGACATCGATCCGTTTATCCAGGCGTATCTCAAGGCCGAAAGCGAAAGCAGCGCGCAGGGAGGCGTGTCGTGAGTACCGATCCGAAGCACGGGCAGGCGTCGGCAGAGCCGGAGGAGGGCACGGCGCCTGGGCAGGAGCTCAATTTCGTGATGAAGGCGCGTCGCGAGAAGCTCGATCGCCTGCGCGCCGCCGGAGTGGAACCGTTCGGCTATTCCTTCGATCGCACCCACACCGCAGCCGACGCCGTCGCGGCGCTGGGGACCGCGGAAGAGGGGCCCGAGGTGGCGGTGGCCGGACGCCTCGTGTCGTGGCGCAGTCAGGGGAAGACCGCCTTTGCACATCTCGCCGATATGGACGGCCGTGTGCAGCTCTACTTCCGCAAGGACGACATCGGCGAGGCCCTCTTCGCACAGCTCGGCGAGTACGATCTTGGCGACTGGGTGGGGGTGCGCGGGCCCATGATGCGCACGCGTACCGGCGAGCCCACCGTGAAGGTCGCGCACGTGGAGCTGCTGTCCAAGTCCCTTCGTCCGCTGCCGCTGGGCAAGGAGCAGATTGTCGACGGTCAGCTCGTGCGTTATTCCGCGTTCAGTGACACCGAACAGCGGGCACGTCAGCGCTACGCCGACCTCGCCGTGCACCCCGAGGTGCGCGCCCTGTTCCGTGCGCGTTCGGTGCTCACCCGCACCATCCGATCGCACCTCGATGGCCTCGGGTATCTGGAGGTGGAAACGCCCGTGCTGCAGCCGCTGTATGGTGGCGCGGCCGCGCGTCCCTTCATCACGCACCACAACACGCTCGACATGCCGCTCTACCTGCGCATTGCCGACGAGTTGTACCTCAAGCGCCTGATCGTGGGCGGCTTCGAGCGCGTGTACGAGATCGGCCACGACTTCCGCAACGAAGGCATCGACCGGACGCAC
>CAZNZG010000172.1:2804-7748 GCA_964577455.1 uncultured Gemmatimonas sp.
AATCCGGAATTCACGATGCTCGAGTTCTACGAGGCCTTCGCCGACTACACGACCATGATGGCGCGCGTGGAGTCGCTGCTCGTGGCCGCTGCCGAAGCGGTGCGTGCCATTCCGATCGTGGGGGAGAAGGTGCCGCAGCTGGTGACGCCGTTCCCGCGCATCGAGTGGGTCCCCAGCCTGTCCCGGGCGGCCGGTGCCGACGTGATGGCGATCAGCGATGCGGAACTGCGCACCCTTGCCGAGCGCATCGGGGTGCAGAAGGTGGCCACGTTGAGCCGTCCCAAGGTGCTCGACGAGATGTTCCAGGAACTCGTGGAGTCGAAGATCGATACGCCCACGTTCGTGGTCGATTATCCGAAGGAGCTCTCGCCGCTGGCGAAGCCCAAGCGCGGTGGCCCCGAGGGGATCACCGAGCGCTTCGAGCTGTTCGCGCGGGGCAAGGAGCTGGCCAATGCCTTCTCCGAGCTCAACGACCCGATCGATCAGCGGGAACGCTTCGAGGCGCAGGCGGCGTTGCGTGCGGCCGGCGACGATGAGGCCACCGGCGTGGATGAGGATTACCTCCGTGCGATGGAGTACGGCATGCCGCCCACGGGCGGCGTGGGGATCGGTATCGATCGTCTCTTCATGTACCTGACGGACACGCAGAACATTCGCGACGTGATCCTGTTCCCCACGATGCGTCCCGAGTGATCACGGGGAGCATCGCGTGAGAGATCTCGAGCTGTCGATCGCCTGGCGGTACCTGCGAAGCCGCAGAGGCTCGCGGTTGCTGTCGCTCATCAGCGTCATCGCCATCGGCGGTGTGCTGGTGGGCGTGAGCGCGCTCATCGTCATCATGGGCGTGATGAACGGGCTGCAGCGCGATCTGCGCGAGAAGATCCTGGTGGGGAGCCCCGATCTCCGGGTATTGCCGTACGGCTCCGACATGCGCATGACCGACTGGTCGAGCGTGCTCGCCGAGGTGAAGCGGGCCCCTGGCGTGGTGGAGGCGGCGCCCTTCGTGCAAACGCAGGGGCTCGTGCGCAACCTGGCCGGCTACATGGTCGGGACGCAGGTCGTGGGGATCGTGCCGGGCGGCCAGCCAGGCGACAAGGTCACGACCATCCGTGAGCACGCGATTCTCGGGGACTTCTCCTTTGCACGCGATGGCGTGGCGCTTCCCGGTGCGGTACTCGGCAAGTTGCTGGCGGCCAAGCTCAATGCCTTTCCGGGGGACACGGTCGTACTGCTTGGTGCCGCCGGGCTCGACATGAACGCGTCCACGGGGGCACTGGTCCCGCGCGCCGACACGGTCGTGGTGTCGGGGGTCTTCGAGACGGGGATGTACGAGTACGACGACTCGTATCTCTACCTGTCGCTCGAAGCTGGGCAGCGCTTCGCCGGCTACGGCACCGATGTGACCGGGCTCGAAGTGCGGACCACGGACCGCTGGAGTGCGCCCGCGGTGGCCGACTCGCTGCGCGCCTCGCTCGACGCGCCGGTCCGGGCCATGGATTGGCAGGAGCAGAACCGTTCGCTCTTCCAGGCGCTGCAACTCGAGAAGCTGGGGATGAGCGTGATCCTGCTGCTCATCGTCGTGGTGGCTGCCTTCAACATCGTGAGCACGCTCACCATGGTGGTGGCCGACAAGACGCGCGAGATCGGCATCCTGCGCGCCATGGGGCTGCCGGCGACGTCGATTCGCCGGATCTTTCTCTATCAGGGGACCGTGGTGGGCGCCGTCGGGACCGGCGGCGGACTCGTCCTGGGCCTCGTCGTCGCGGTGTTGCTCGAGAAGTACCGGCTGATCGCCCTCGATCCGACGGTGTACTTCATCGACCATCTGCCCGTGGCCATCCAGCCGCTCGACGTGCTGTTCATTGTGGTGGCGAGCATCGTGATCGCGGCGTTGGCCACGCTGTACCCGGCCAATCAGGCGGCGAAGCTGTACCCGGTCGAGGCGATCCGTCATGAGTGACGGCCCACTCGCGGCGATCCCCGAGGCCGTCCTTCAGGCCGAGGGGCTGGTCAAGGATTTTCAGGGAGGCGACGGCGGCATCATCCGGGTGCTCGATGACGTATCCATCACGGTGAAGCGCGGGGAGATGGTGGCGATCGTCGGTGCCAGCGGCGCCGGGAAGAGCACGCTCCTGCATGTGCTAGGAGCCCTGGAGCGACCGTCGGCAGGCCGGATCCGTCTGGCTGGGCAGCCGGTGGAGGGGATGGCGGAGGCTGAGCTCGATGCACTCAGGAACCGCACCGTCGGCTTCGTGTTTCAGTTTCATCACCTGTTGCGGGAGTTCTCGGCGCTCGAAAACGTGATGATGCCGCTACGCATCGCCGGGGAAACGATTCCGCGGGCGAAGGAGCGCGCCATGGCGTTGCTCGGTCGCGTCGGGCTGGCCTCGCGCGTGCATCATCGTCCCGGTGCGCTGTCGGGGGGCGAGCAGCAGCGGACGGCGGTGGCCCGGGCACTCGCGGCCCACCCGGCGGTGTTGCTGGCCGATGAACCAAGTGGCAATCTCGACCGTTACAACGCCGAGTCGCTGCATGATCTGTTCGCCGAACTGGCGCACGATCAATCGTTGGGACTGGTCGTGGTGACCCACAACCAGTCGCTGGCCGCCCGTGCCGATCGGGCGCTATCGTTGGAGGGAGGTCAGTTGGTGCTGTCTGACGTGGGCGAGGGGGGCTGATGCTCTGCGACAACTGCAAGGAGCGTGATGCGGTGGTGCATTTGACCCGCATCGTGGACAATGCCGTGACGCAGCTCCACCTGTGCGAGAAGTGCGCGGCGGCCAAGGGTGTGGAGACCACGCTGTCGGTGCCGCAGCATCCGCTCGGCGACATCCTGCAGGCGGTGCAGCAGCAGGCATCCACCACGAGTGAAGACGCGGCGGCCTGCGCCTTTTGCGGGGCGACGGCGCGCGATTTCCGCGCGAGCGGACGTTTGGGGTGCCCGCACTGCTACGACGCCATGGAGCGCAGCCTCCGCGAACTGCTGCGCCGGTTGCACGGCAGCAGCCGCCATGTGGGGCAGCGCTATGAGCCCCCTGCGACGCACCTGGTGGACAAGCCGGACACCTTGTACGACCTGCGGGACCGGTTGCGCCGCGCCATCGAGGCGGAGCAGTTCGAGCTGGCCGCGGAGTTGCGCGATCGCATCAGGGTCCTCGAGACGGAGACGGTATGAGGACCTTTTCATGACGACGCCTCGTCCCGGTCTCGACCTGTCGCTGCTGCCCGACGGAGGCGTGCGCTGGTTGGATGCGTCCGGCCCCAACAGTGATGTGGTGATTTCGACCCGCATTCGCCTCGCGCGCAATGTGTCCGGTTACGCGTTCACCGGCCGTGCGCGCGAAGGGGAGCGGCTGCGGATGCTGGCGCAGGTGCGTGATGCGCTGGCGGCGGTTCCGTCGTTGAGCGGCAGCCTGCTGCTCCGCCTCGAGGAGCTGCCGCTGGTGGATCGTCAGCTGTTGCATGAGCGGCATCTGGTGAGCAAGGAGCTGGCGGGGCTGGATCCGCAGCATCCGGTGCGCACCGGGGCGGCCGTGTTTCTCGGCGAGTCGGTGGGGCTCCTGGTGAATGAGGAGGACCACCTGCGATTACAGGCGCTCCGTTCGGGCTTTGCTGTGCCGCAGGCGTTCGAAGGTGTCACACGGCTGGACCGTGAACTGGGCGGGCAGGTGCCCTATGCCTTCCACCGGGAGTTCGGTTTCCTCACGGCATGTCCCACGAACGCGGGCACCGGATTGCGGGCATCGGTGTTGATCCATCTGCCGGGGTTGGTCCTGACGAAGGAGATCGGCAAGGTACTGGCCGGGCTGCAGCAGATGGGACTGACGTACCGGGGGCTGTACGGCGAGGGGAGTGAAGTGGTCGGCAACTTCTTTCAGTTGTCGAACCAGACGACGCTCGGGCGGTCCGAGGAGGAGTTGCAGGACCTGCTGGTCCGCGTCGTGCGCCACGTGATCGAGCGCGAGGAGGAAGCGCGCCGTGTACTGGTGCGTGATGCGGGGTATATTATCGAAGACAAGTTGTGGCGCGCCTACGGGACGCTGCGGTATGCCCGCAGTCTCACGTTCGACGAGGCCATGAACTACCTGAGTGGCGTTCGCCTGGCGGTCGGCCTGAAACTGATCACCGGGCTCAGTGTATACACACTCAACAAGCTCCTGATCTTTGCCCAGTCGGCACATCTCGCTCATCTCGAGGGAAAGGTGTTGACGGACAGTGAGACCAACCTGGCGCGCGCCAAATACGTGCGGCAGGTGTTGGTGAGCGAAGGCGGCGTCGAATGATCCGCTTCCCAACGACCCTGAGGGTGCGATGAACGGCTACAACTTCACCGAGCGGGTGCGGAAGGTCCTTGCGATGGCACGCGAGGAGGCAGCACGCCTGCATCACGAGTACGTGGGCACCGAGCACATTCTGCTGGGGCTCATCCGTGAGGGTGAGGGCGTTGCGGCGGCGGTGCTGCAAAACCTCAATGTTGACCTCGACGATGTGACGCAGAAGATCGAGGACACGGTCAAGAAGGGGAAGGCGGCGCAAGCCACCGGCCCCGATCTGCCGTATACCTCGCGTGCGAAGAAGGTCCTCGAGTTGGCGATGGCCGAAGCGCGTGACCTCAATCACAGCTATGTCGGCACCGAACACCTGCTGCTGGGCCTTCTCCGCGAGGAGAAGGGCATTGCCGCGCAGGTGCTCACCGATGCGGGGGTGAATCTCGAGGCGGCGCGCGCGGAAACGCTGCGCCTGCTCGGTACCGAGATGCCGCAGGGTGGGACGCAGGCGCCGCAGCAGGAGAAGGCCGGGGCGGGAGCCCCGCCGTCGGCTGCACCCGCCAAGGGTGACAAGAAGTCCAAGACGCCGGCACTCGACCACTTCTGCCGCGATCTCACGCAGCTCGCCGCCGAGGGGCAGCTCGACCCCACCATCGGTCGCGCGAAGGAAATCGAG
>CAZNZG010000173.1:0-7631 GCA_964577455.1 uncultured Gemmatimonas sp.
GAAGCACGCCGTGGCGCGTCTCATCGGTGCGCCGCCGGGATATGTGGGGTACGAGGAAGGCGGGCAGCTCACGGAGGCTGTGCGTCGCCGTCCGTACAGCGTGATCCTCTTCGACGAAATCGAGAAGGCGCATCCGGATGTCTTCAACATCCTCCTGCAACTCCTCGATGACGGACGGCTTACCGACTCGCAGGGACGCACCGTCGACTTCCGCAACGCCGTGGTCATCATGACCTCCAACGTGGGGAGCCATCTCATTCTCGAGCGCAGCCAGGGCGATGACGTCGACTGGAAGCGCACCGAGCAAGAGGTGCTCATGGCGCTGCGTGGTGTATTCAAGCCCGAGTTCCTCAATCGCATCGACGATGTGGTCGTCTTTCATCCGCTCGGTCGTGCGGAGCTCGATCACATCGTGGACCTGCAGCTCGGGCACCTGCGCCGTCTCCTCGCTGATCGCAAACTCACGCTCCGCCTCACCGACGCCGCGCGCACGCAACTGGCCGACGAGGGGTACGATCCGGTGTTCGGCGCCCGTCCGCTCAAGCGCGCCGTCCAGCGGCTGCTGCAGAACCCCCTGGCGCTGGCGGTGCTCGAAGGGCGCTTCCGCGAGGGGGACGTGATCGTGGCCGATGTGCAGGATGGCCACGAGGCGCTGGTATTCACCCACGGCGACGCCGCCGATGCGGCCGCCCAACAGGCATTCGAGGCGCCCGCAGTGTAGCTTCGGCTGCATGCGAATCTCGTTGCGTTCGTCCGCCGCCGCGTGCGCTCAGCCGCGGCGGCGTCGTGCCCCTGGTGTGCTCCTGACCGCGGCCTTGCTGGGCGCGGCCCAGTTGGCGGTTCAGGGCTGCGGAGGCGATAGCGGCGGTTCGGGCGGCGGCACCATTACGGTGCCCCCGCCGCCGCCCGCGCCGATACCAACCGGTCCGGTTGGCCCGCTGGCGGTGGGTCAGGCCTACACCGATGCCCCCGGATACGTGGAGTACACGCCGGGAGATGCCCCGCTGCTCATCATCGCGCCCCATGGCGGCGCCCTCTCGCCTTCCGGCCTTCCGGATCGCACCTGCTCGGCGTGCGTCACCGTCAACGACGCGAACACGCAGGAGCTGGCCCGCACCATCGTCGAGGCGTTCCGCGTGCGCACCGGGGCTCGCCCGCACCTATTGGTGAACCGCTTGCACCGGCGAAAGTTCGACGCCAATCGTGACCGCACCGAGGCCACCGGCGGCAGCGCGGCGCTCAACGCCACGTGGGCGTGGTTCCACGAGGCGGCGGACTCTGCGCGCGCCGGCATCGTGCGTCGCACGCAGCGCGGGCTGGTGATCGATCTCCACGGTCACGGCCATGCCGTGCCGCGACTCGAGCTCGGGTACCTGCTCGGCGATGCGGACCTCCGCGCCAGCGATGCCACGCTCACCAGCAGCGGCGCGATGGCGCGCAGCAGTGTGGCTCGCCTCGCCGGCGACTCGCGCAGCACCCCCGACCGTGGCCTCGGGGTGCTCCGTGGTCCGCGCAGCCTCGGGGCCTTGCTCGTGAACGGCGGGTATCCCTCCGTACCGTCGCCCACCGACCCGGCGCCGCTCGTGGGTCAGGAGTACTTCAATGGCGGGTACAATACGCAGCGCCACGGATCGCTGTCGGGTGGTGCGCTCGATGCCATTCAGGTCGAGTGTAACTTCGCGGGCGTGCGTGACACCGAGGCAAGTCGCGCCGCCTTTGCCAACGCCGTCGTCAATGCGCTGCTCGTGTATCTCGACACCCACTACGGGTGGCGTCCCTCCGCATGATGACCCGGTGACGGCATGACCACGGCGCCCGTTCCCCCCATGCTCCTCAACGCCATGCAGACGGCGCTGCAGGAAGCACGTGCCGCGGCCGATGCCGGAGAGGTACCGGTGGGGGCCGTGGTCGTGGATCACACCACGGGCGCCATCGTGGCCACCGCGCAGAATCGCATGCGCCGCGAGGGTGACGGCACCTCGCACGCCGAGTTGCTCGCGCTCCGCCTCGCCGCACACCGGCGTGGTGATCGTGAGCTGACCGACTGCACGCTCGTGGTGACCCTCGAACCGTGTGCCATGTGCGCCGGGGCCATCGTGCTCTCACGCATTGGCTCCCTCGTGTTCGGTGCGTGGGACGACAAGGCCGGTATGTGCGGCAGCGTGGGCGATATCGTGCGGCATCCGCGGTTGAATCATCGGCCGCAGGTGCGCGGAGGCGTGCTCGCTGAGGATTGCGCGGCGCTGCTCCGGGACTTCTTTTCGCAACGGCGCTGAGGCGCCCCTCTCCACCCCGAACATCAGCTCCCATGCCCATTCGCATGCGTCTTCACGGTTTGCTGGTCGCCACTTTGGTGATGGCGTGCACGGTGGGCGATTCGCTGGGGCCGAGCGGTCGGCTTCAGGCGCAGCCCTCACCGTCCGCTGCGGCAAAGGCGCCGGGAGGCGCGCCGCGCGCACCGCTCACGCCGCGCTTTCAGGCCGTCTCGCTGCTTGGTGATACCCTGCGCGCGTTTCCACTCAGCGCCGCCACGCGCACGCGCTACGAAGCGCAGCTCGCCGTTGCGCGCCGGGCGTATCAGCGTACGCCAAGCAACGTGGACTCCATCATCTGGTACGCCCGACGCCTTGGCTATCTGGGGAAGCTCCGTGAGGCGATCGAGATCTATACCCGCGGGATCGCGCTCTACCCCGATAATCCGTGGCTCTACCGCCATCGTGGGCACCGCTACATCTCGGTCCGTGATTTCGATGCCGCCATTAGCGACCTGCGCCGTGCCGATGAACTCACGCGTGACAAGCCCGACGAAGTGGAACCCGATGGGCAGCCCAATGCGCGCAACACGCCCATCGGCACGCTCAAGTCCAACATCCTGTATCATCTCGCGCTCGCGTACTACCTCCAGGGCAGCTGGGGCGAAGCCGCACAGGTGGCTGAGCGCGAAGTGACCGCTGCGACCAATGACGATCGCCGCGTATCCATGGCGCACTGGCAATACATGGCACTGCGCCGCGCCGGGCGGCCCGCCGACGCCGCCAAGGTGCTGGTACCCATCCGTCGCAACATGCGGGTGATCGAGAACCAGCCTTATCACAAGCTGCTGCTGATGTACAAGGGGGTGCTGCCCCCTGACTCCGTGCTGACGGCCGGCCCCAACGGCGAGCTGTCCGTGGAGGATGCGACGGCGGCGTACGGCGTGGCCAACTGGCACTGGTACAACGGGCGCCGCCCCGAGGCCGAAGCGCTGCTTCGGCGCATTCTTGCCGGTGGTCAGTGGGGAGCCTTCGGCACGGTCGCCGCCGAAGTGGAGCTCTCGCGTATGCCGCAGGTGGCGCCGCCACGGAACTAGGCAGCGCCCCCATCGAATCTGCATGCGGCACATCATGCGGCACATCCGTACACGCTCCGCGACGCATCGTGACAGCCGATGATCACGGCGCTCTACGGAACAGCCTCAGTAGCCGCGCGCGCGATCGACCGTCCACTTCGGCAGCACGCCGCCTTCCAGCGATTCGGCGCACTCGAGGAACCCTTCGGCGGCACCGGCCACGGTGGTGAGCCCGGAGATGTGGGGCGAGATGATCACACGCGGATCAGTCCAGAGCGGCGAGGTCGCGGGTAGCGGCTCCGTCTCGAACACATCGAGCGCGGCCGCGCGCAGCCACCCCTGATCGAGTGCTTCGGGGATGGCGCGCTCCTCCACCACCGCGCCGCGTCCGGCATTGAGCAGGACGGCACCGCGGCATCGCGAGAGTACATCCCGAGACACGAGCCCACGCGAGGCTGGCGTATCGGGGATCGAGAGCACGATCCAGTCGGCCTCACTCACGAGTTCGGCGAGCTGCCCCACCGGATGCACCTCGCGGAAGGCCGCGTGGGTGGACACTCCCGTGCGCGAGACGCCGGTCACGTGCACCCCGAGGGCGGTCAGCGACGTGGCGATCGCCGATCCGATGTCACCGGTACCAACCAGCAGCGCACGCGTACCGGCCACTCGGGCGATGTCACGCGGCGCCCAGCGCTGCTCGCGTTGCGCATCCACAAGCGACACCAGCTGCTGCTGGATGGCGAAGATGCGTGCCACCGCCCACTCCGCGATCATCGGTCCGAACGACTCCGGTGACCGGGTGAGCAGGATCGTCTCGTCGAGCCCCGAGCCAACCCACGCGTCCACGCCCGCGCCGGTGCTGTGCACCCAATGCACGTTGCCCATGTGCTGCGCCGACGGTGGGCGCTTGAAGCCGATATAGCTGTCGGCCCAGGCCAGATCGTCGACGGTGATCTCCGTGAACGGCGCACCGCGGATCTCCAGTGACGGGCGACGGTCGCGCAGCAGTGCCGCGATCTCGGCGTGGGCGTTGGCGCCGATCACCACGCGCTGCGGTGAGAAGGGAAGGGTGAGTCGGAGTGACATGGACGAGAGTGGCAGTCAGGAAATGGTGTCGCCGACGGCGTTGCAGGCCAGCACGGTGGCGAAGATGAACAGCCCGGGAAATACCGCCAGCCACGGTTCGGTACTCATGGTGCTTTGGGCCTGGTACAGCATGTTGCCCCAGCTGGCGGTGGGTGGTTGTACCCCCACGCCGAAGAAGCTCATGGTGCTTTCCAGCAGGATGCCACGCCCGATCGCCAATGTCGTGGCGACGGTGAGCGTGGGGATCACCGCCGGCAGCAGGTGTCGCGTGAACACCCGCACGGGTGAGGCGCCGACGGCCGTGGCGGCATGGATGAAGTCGCGCGTGACCAGCGAGAGCATGTCGGCGCGTACGACGCGGGCCGTTTCCATCCATCCCGTGATCGCCACCAGCACGATCAGCGTAGCGATACCGGGCTGTACGATGGCGGCAGCCAGCATCAGCAAGGGCAGCCGCGGGATCGACAGCATCGCATCGGTGACGCGCATGAGCAGGTCATCCACCCAGCGTCCGGCGTATCCGGCCACGCCGCCAACCACCACGCCCAGCAACCCACTGGCGCACGCCGACAGCACCCCGATCGCCAATGAGATGCGCGCGCCGAACAGGACGCGGGTCAACACGTCGCGCCCGAGTTCGTCGGTACCGAACCAGTGCACGGTCGACGGAGCGGTACGGCGATTGGCGAGGTCCACCACATCGGCCGCGAACGGCGCCAGCAGTGGTGCTGCCATGGCGCCGGCAATCAGCGCCAGCAGAAAGAGCCCCGCTCCGTGCGCGGAGTGCCGTGGCGGAGCACGCATCAGCGGCGTTCCCGCGTGCGGGGATCGAGCGCGCGCACGGTGATGTCACTCACCAGATTGAGGACGATGACGGCTAGGGCGCCACACATGAGAAATGCCATCAGCACCGGATAGTCGCGTTTGGCCAGCGACTCCGTGAACAGGCTCCCGACCCCGGGCCACGCAAACACGCTCTCGGTCACGACGGCCCCCGACGCCAACATGGCGGCATCGAGAAGCACCACGGTCACGAAGGGGCCGATCGCATTGGGCAGGGCGTGCCGGAGGACGAGCCGCCCTTCCGGCAGTCCACGCAGACGGGCCGCCGCCATGAAGGGCAGTGGCAGCGTCTCGCTCATGGCGCGGCGCAGATAACGCGACCACGCCGCCCCCTGCACGATCGCCAGTACTACCGCCGGCAGCAGCAGGTGCGCGAGACGATCACTCAGTGCGGTCGACCCGAACGACTGTCGACCCGACGACGGGAACCACCCGAGTTGCACCGCAAACACCAGCTGCAGTACCAGCCCGAACCAGAACACCGGCAACGAGATCCCCGCCGTGACCGCGACTCTGGTGCTGCGGTCCACTCCGCGGTGAACCGCGGCCATGATGCCGAGCGGGAGTGCGAGCAGGAGCGCCAGGATCGTCGCCCCCCCAACCAGCTCGAGCGTGGCAGGGAGGCGCTCGACCACGCGCACAAGCACCGGTCGGCCATCGGCGTAGCTGTATCCCCAGTCCCCCCGCACGAAGGCGCCGAGCCATCGCGCATACTGCACGGCCAGCGGCTGGTCGAGCCCCATCGCCCGCTGCAGGCGTGCGATGTCTTCCGGGCGCACATTCGGGTTCTCGAGGTAGGCGGCGAGCGGTCCGCCCGGCACGGCGTGCAGCAGCGAGAAAACCACGACGGAGATGAGCAGCAGCAGCGGCACCGCATGCACCAGCCGCCTCGTGATCAGGCGGCTCATCGGGCTCCCGGCCGCCGGACAGCGGTCACGGCGCGGCGGATCCTGCACCCGTTCACCGCGGCGCGATCTCCCAGGTGTGCACGTTCCAGAAGGGCCCCGCGTTGGTCGGGTTGCCGGTGAATCCCTTCAGGGTTGCCGGAATGGCATCGATCTTGGCGGTGTTGTACAACGGGATTTCCGGCGCCAACGCCGCGATGCGACGCTGAGCCGTGCGCAACAGGGCGTTGCGCGCCCCCTCGTCGGCGGTCCGGTCGCTCTCGTAGAGCAGTGCCGTCAGCTCGGCGTCGTCCACGTAGTTGATGTTGCGCCCGGCCGGCGGCGTGCGATCCCGGGCGAAGAACAGCGTAAGCTCCGGGTCGGCACCCATCTGCCACCAGTGCAGCATGGCGTCGAACTCGCCCTTGAACCACACGCTGCTGATGCTCGTGCCATCGAGGAGACGCACCTGCATCTCCACCCCCACGGTGCGAAACGCCTGCTGCAGCGCCTGGGACACATTCTCACGAATGGCGAAGCCGGACTGCGTGATGAGCGTGAACGAGAGACGCGCGCCGTCCTTGCGTCGTACCCCGTCGCTTCCCGCGCGCCAGCCGGCCTCGTCGAGTAGCCGGTTCGCTGCCGTGGTGTCGTAGGGGTAAGTGGGCACGTTGGGTTCGTACGCTGGCGACAACGGCTGAATGGGGCCGTTCACCACGGCAACCTGATCGTCGAGAATGGTACGCACGATCGTGGTACGGTCCACCGCGTGGGCGAGCGCCCGGCGTACGCGGATATCGGCAAACGCGGGAAAGTTTCGCTGGTTGAGCGTGATGTGCTCGTAGCCGTTCCCCACCACCGTGTTGAGCCGCACGCCGGGCAGCGGCTGCACCTCCCGGACCTTGTCCCATGGCAGCAGTGCCACCATGTGCACCTCACCGCTCTTGAGCAGGTTGACGCGGGTGGTCGTATTGGCGAGGAAACGGAAGAGCAGCTGCCGGATCTTCGGCTGCTCACCGCCGCGCCAGTAGTCCCCCACACGCTCCAGCAGGATGTACTCGCCGGTCTTCCACTCCTTTACGCGATAGGGGCCGGTACCCAGCGGCGCGCGGTTGTAATCGTTGGCGCTGTTGATGTCGCGCCCGGCCAGCACATGGCGGGGCAGGGTGCCGCGCACGAACTGCAGCCGATAGGGCGCGTATACTTCCTTGTAATGCACCACGGCCGTGAGCGAGTCGGGTGTGTCCACGCCGCTGATGCGGTCGAATCCGTCCACGCTCTCGGGCTTCCAGTCACCCTTGTTGATGGCGTCCACCGTGAACTTCACATCGGCTGACGTGTGCGGCGTACCGTCGTGCCACCTTACCCCCGGGCGCAGCTTCCAGATCACGTCCATCCCACCGTCCGGGCGAAGGACCACCCCCTTGTTGGCGAGGGTGGGGATCTCCGCGGCAAGCACCGGCACGACGCGCATCTGCTCATCGTTCGTG
>CAZNZG010000174.1:0-7610 GCA_964577455.1 uncultured Gemmatimonas sp.
CGCGCCGGCGTGAAGCGCTCTCGTTGTCGCTCGACAACAACGTGAAGGGCTCCGTACCGTGGGCGATCTATCCGCGCACGGTCATCAATCGGCTCGTCCGCAATTTCGGCTCGGCCGTCGGTGGCGCCGACTTTTCGCTGGCCAGCAACCTGCCGCCGGCGGCGGGGGTCTCGAGTTCGAGCGCGCTCACGGTGGGGCTCACGCTGGCGTTCGCGGCGCTGTTCGATCTGGCCGCACATCCGCACTGGCAGGAAGCACTCGTGCATCGGCCTGCGCTGGCGGGGTATGTCGGCGCGTTGGAGAACGGCATGGACTACGGCGTGCTGTCCGGTGAGAAAGGCGTGGGCACGATGGGGGGCGCGCAGGATCAGACGGCCATCCTGTGCAGTGAACGCGAGCGCCTCGAGGTGTTTTCGTGGGCACCGGTCACCTTCGAGCGCTCGGTCACCTGGCCCGACACGCACACGTTCGTGGTTGGCGTGAGCGGTGTGGTGGCGGCCAAGACGGGTGCTGCCAAGGAACGCTACAATCGTGCGGCACGCACGGCACATCGTCTGGTGGACGCCTGGAACGCGACTGGTGGTCCACAGGTACGGACGCTGCGTGACGCGTTCTTCGCGGCCGCGGGATCGTCGGTGGTCGAGGAGATTCCGCCGTCGCTGGTCGCCGCCGCCGAGCGCGCGGCGAATGCGGAGTTCACGGCAAACCATCTCGTGGGGCGTCTTGGGCAGTTCTTCGACGAGACCTTTGTGATCGTGCCGCAGGCGGCGGCCGCGCTCGATCGACGCGACCTCACGGAGTTCGGACGCCTCGTGGATCTCTCGCAGGCCGGCGCCGAGCGCGCGCTCGAGAACCAGATTGCCGAAACGGTGCATCTGCAGCGCTACGCGCGTGACCTCGGGGCCACGGCGGCCAGCGCCTTCGGTGCGGGCTTCGGCGGGGCCGTGTGGGCGATGATTCCCACCGCGGAGGCCGAGCGCTTCGCGGGGCGCTGGCGCGACCGGTACTTCCGCGCGCATCACAGCGCGTCGCATCGCGCGCTGTTCTTCACCACCCGCCCAAGCCCGCCGGCGTTCGAACTGCTCGAAGGGTAGGGTGGGGGCGGGAGACGTCCAGGATGACGGCGGAGGCGGCGGAGACAGCAGGGGCAGCGGAGGAGCTACGGCGCGATGACGGAGCGATGACGCCGTGTCCCAAAGTTGAGTTATGCGATCGGCTGAATCCATCATCGAAGCCTGTATCGGGCTGGCCATTTCGATACATCGCTCCCTGGGTCCCGGACTTCTGGAATCAGCGTACCAGCGGATTCTTCGGGATGAGCTCCTCCTCGCTGGTTATCGTGTCGAGGTCGAGCCGATCGTATCCGTCGTCTACAACGGGCGTGAGTATGCGAACTCATTCCGGGCCGACCTGATTGTTGATCGGATGGTGGTACTCGAATTGAAATGCACGGAGCGGATTGCACCGGTCCACAAAGCACAATTGCTCACCTATCTCCGCTGCCTTCGAATCCGAAATGGTCTGCTCGTGAACTTCGGATTGGAGCGTGCCGTAGATGGCATCTTTCGAGTAACCAACTTCCAAGTCGACGCTTGAATGGAGCACGGTTTCCGCTGCCTCCCTGTCTCCGCCGACTCCGCCGTCTTCCTGGACGTCGCAAGCCAACCGAGAATTCAGGCCACCGCCAATCCCAGTACGAGTCTCACCAGTCGCTGCACGCCGCGCGCGCTGTGCTCGTCGTCGTACCACTCCGCCGATGTATGCGCGCCGCCACCGGTACCGCCGGCGCCGATCGCGATGGCGGGAATGCCGCGTGCGAGCGGCACATTGGCATCCGTCGACGCCACGGCCGAGCGTGGAGTGCGGCCAATGGCCATGGTGGCGTCTACTGCCGCCTGTACGAGCGGATGTTCGCGCTCGAGTGAGCCGGCCGGTCGCTCGCCGAGCGACGTGATTTCCAGCCGCAGGGGCGCGGGCGTGACCTGATGCGCGAGGCGCAGCAGGTCGCGCCTGACGAGATCGATGCGGGCGGGCGAGGTGCCGCGCAGATCCACATCCACCCAGGCGTGACGCGGAATACCGGTGAGCGATTCACCGCCGTGCATGCGCGTGATCGCCACGATTGCATCGCGGCTTCGCGCATTGCCGAGTCGGGCGGCGCGCGAGATGAAGTCGCCGAGGGCGTGGATCGGGTTCGCGGCGCCGGCGTGTACCCAGCTGTGACCGCCGGGGCCGTGCAGCGAGACCCGCAGCCGTGAGGAGCCGACGGCCTGGTGGACGATCGACTCGTCTCCGGGGCCGTCGATGGCGATCGCCGCGCAGGGCCGAATGCCCTGTTCGGAGGCGTCGTCGAACCAGGTGCGCGCCCCGCGAAGGTTGCCCTCACCCTCTTCGCCAACGGTGGCGACCAGATGGACCGGGCGCACCAGATGCGGATGAACGAACGGATGCTGCAACAGCGCCGCCAGCACCGGCAACGTCGCGAGGCCGCGGCCGTTGTCGCCGATGCCGGCTCCCTGCACGCGCCCGCCGTCACGCACCAACGGGACCGCGGCCTCTGGCAGTGCTTCGTACACCGTGTCGAGGTGCGCGAGACACACCAGCGGGGCGAGCGGTTCGGTGCCTTCCGGTGGGTCGATGACGGCGCGTACGTTCCCCACGCGGTCCACGTTGATCGCCGCACGGGGGGCGGCTGCGCGAAGCCGGCGTTGCACCAGCGCGCCCCGGGCACTTTCGTTTCCGGTGGGGGCGGCGATCGTGGTGAACGCCATCTGCGCCTCCAGCACCTGTGCCGGCGGCGGCAGCAGTGACGTGCAGACCGTCGAAAGCCACACGTCCCGCCCCGCCTCGCTTCGCCATGACCGATTCGTCGGGGTCCTCCCCGTCATCCGCACCTCAGCCGCGCACCACGTGGCGTCCACGCGGCAACGTGCTCGCATTGGGGGCCGTGTCGTTCCTTACCGACGCCTCGAGCGAGATCATCGCGCCGCTGCTTCCCCTCTTTCTCGTGGGCACGCTGGGAGCGAGTGTGCGCATGGTGGGGCTCATCGAGGGGGCGGCAGAAGCCATGGCGGCGTTGCTCAAGGTGGCCAGCGGCGTCTGGTCGGATCGCGTGTCACGCAGGAAGCCCCTGATAGTTAGCGGATATGCGATCGCCTCGCTCGTGCGCCCGCTGGTAGCGCTGGCGCAGAGCGGATCGCAGGTGCTGATGATCAGGCTCGTCGATCGGGTGGGGAAGGGCATTCGCGGGGCCCCGCGTGATGCGCTGATCGCCGCCTCGACGCCGGCGGAGCATCGTGGTCGGGCGTTCGGATTTCACCGGGCGGCGGATCATGCCGGCGCTGTGGTGGGGCCGCTCATCGCACTCGCGTGCCTGCAGTGGCTCGGCATGCCCGTGCGACAGGTGTTCCTTGTGGCGGCGGTGCCGGGGGCGCTGGCCGTGCTGGTGGCGATCCTGTTCGTGCGGGAGCAGGCACCGTCTGCCGAGATCACCGCGCGACGCGCGAGTCCTGCACAGGGCGAGGCACCTTCGACACCGTTGCCGCGCGGCTTCTGGTTCGCGCTGGGACCGATGGTACTCTTCACGCTCGGCAATTCCACCGACGCCTTCCTGTTGCTGCGCGCTTCACAGCTGGGCGTACCCACGGCGCTGGTGCCGCTGCTGTGGGTGGCCCTGCACGCCGTGAAGAGCGCGGCGAGTACGCCGGGCGGTGCGCTGTCGGATCGGGTGGGGCGACGCCCGTTGATC
The DNA here is from genome assembly GCA_964577455.1 of uncultured Gemmatimonas sp. GTDB lineage: Bacteria > Gemmatimonadota > Gemmatimonadetes > Gemmatimonadales > Gemmatimonadaceae > Gemmatimonas. The sequence continues at coordinate 3,749 of CAZNZG010000174.1, forward strand.
GTGGCCGGCTGGGCGCTCTACGCGGCCGTCTACGCCGGCTTTGCCCTCGCCGAGGCCCAGTGGCACGCCTGGGCCCTGTTCGGGCTGTACGGCGTGGTTTTCGGGCTCGTGGAGGGCTCGGAAAAGGCGCTGGTGGCCGATCTGGTGCCAGCGGAGAGCCGCGGACGGGCCTTCGGCTGGTATCAGGGGCTCATCGGGGCGGCGGCGCTTCCGGCCAGCGTGCTTTTCGGCTGGGTGTGGGACGTGTGGTCGGCGCCGGTGGCGTTCGCCATGGGATCAGGTCTCGCGCTGATGTCGGCGCTTCTGCTCGGATACACACGTCCCGAGCCGGCGGAACGTCCAAGATGACAGGCGGAGGCTCCAAGGCAGCGGAGGCAGCGGAGCTGTCCGGGTTCTCCGCAGCCTCTGCCGTCTCCGCTGCCTCTGCTGTCGTCTTGGACGTTTCGAGCTACCGCTTCGCCTTCGACCCGTTCGGCCCGATCGTCCGTTCGAACAGTTCGTAGATGCGGCGGTATTCGTCGGTCCACGAGTCCGGTCGCACGAAGCCGTGGTCTTCCACCGGGTACACGGCGAGTTCCCACTGTGTCTTCCCCAGTTCGATCAGGCGCTGTGAGAGCCGCACGATGTCCTGGAAGTGCACATTGGTGTCGATCATGCCATGTGCCATCAACAGCGGATCCTCGAGCCCTTCGGCGAAGAAGATCGGCGACGAGCGACGATAGGCCAGTGAATCCGTCTGCGGCTGATTGAGGATGCTGGCGGTGTAGCCGTGATTGTAGTGCGCCCAGTCGGTCACGCTGCGCAGCGCGGCGCCGGCACCGAACGACTTGGGGGCGGTGAAGAGCGCCATCAGCGTCATGAAGCCGCCATAGCTGCCGCCGTAAATCCCCACGCGTTCGGGATCGATACCGAACTGCCTGTTGAGGTACGTCGACGCATCGACATGGTCCTGCAGGTCGCGCCCCCCCATCCAGCGGTAGATCGCCACCCGCCAGTCGCGGCCGTAGCCGGCACTCGCCCGGTAATCCACGTCGAGCACCACGTATCCTTTGCTCGCGAGATACTGATTGAACAGGTACTCGCGGCCGTAGCTGCTCCAGTAATCGTGCACGTTGTGCAGATAGCCGGCCCCGTGCACGAAGATCACCGCGGCGCCGTTGGGCTGCGCGCCCATATCCTGCGGGCGGTAGATGCGTGCCGGCACCTGTACGCCATCACTTGCCGGGATCTGAACGATCGCCGGCTTGAGCCATGTGCGCGAGCGGAAGGCCTCTGACGTGCTGGTGGTGAGGCGCGTGAGCCCCTCGCCGGTGGCACGCGCCACGTGGAGTTCTGGCGGCTGGTTGCTGGCCGAGTAGATGTCGGCGTGGCGCGTCCCATCGGGGCTGACGGTCACGTTGTGACCGCCATGTTCGCGCGTGAGCTTCGTGCGTGGGCCGCCGGTGACCGGCATGCGATAGGCGTGCCGCACGAACGGCGACTCCTCACTCGTGTGCAGCAGGAAGCTCATGCCGTCGGGCGAGAGCTCCGCGCGCTCCACTTCCCAGTTGCCACTCGTGAGCATGCGACGATTGCTGCCGTCACGGTTGGCCACATAGAGCTGGGCGAATCCACTCGCCTCACTCACGTACCATACGCGTCCGTCGCGCAGCCACCCCATGCAGCTGCCGCAGGGGCCGCCAACCGAGCCGCCACCCACCCACGCGGTATCGTTGAGCGCTTCCACCATGCGCGGTGCGCCGCTGTCGCTCACCGTGCTGAGGTAGCGCCACTTGAAGTCGGGAGTGAACCCCGCGAGCAACGCGGCGCTGCCGTCGTCGCTCCATCCCATGAGGCGCACCTGCGACGCGACCCGCGTGCTGTCGCCGTCGATCACCCAGAGCGGCTGCACGGCACCGGTGGCGAGCACGATCCGGTACGCACGGAAACGCACGGTCCCGTCGCCGACCTTGGTGCGCGTGGGGATCTCCTCCGTATAACCGCTCGCCGTCACGTAGTTGGGAACCTGTGCGATGCGAGGTTGCCCCGGCGGATTGCTCGCCGTGAGCAGCACCGCCGTGCGCATCGAGGGCGATACGCTCAGCGTGGCGAGCCGCTCGCCGACGGGCAGGTACACCGGAGGCAACGCCCGAGCCAGCGCGGCGTCGCGCTGCGCCCTGCGCACACTGTCGGCGCGCAGGTCGTCGCGGACGACGGCGAAGAGTTCGCGCTGCTGACGTTCGAGTGCACCGCGCATGCCGGTGGCGCGCGTCGAGTCGCGTGGCGCGGGACCGCTGCGCACGTCGGTGAGCTGACGCACGGCACCGGAGCTGAGCTCCATGGCGAAGGCGTTGCCATCGCGCAGGAAGAGCAGGTGCAGGCCGTCGGCACTGAAGCGGGGATCACTTTCGGTGGCCACCGTCTGCGTGAGGCGCCGCGCCGTCCCGGTCTTCGTCTGCACGAGATAGAGGTCGCCGCGCGCCGCTACCGCACGTCTCGAACGGTCGGCGGAGAGCGGGCCGTCGGTGATCAGTGCCGCCACGCTGTCCATGTGGGCATCTGTCACTGCCTCGGCGACCGCACCCGCCGTGGGCTGCACACGGTAGGGGCGCATCGGGGCGTTCCAGGGAGAACCGGCCGGCGCCCACTGGAAGTAAATCCACTTGCCGTCAGCCCTCCACGCCACGTTCTGCGGCTCCCGCCCATAATGCTCGGGACCACGCATGATGTTGGCGATCGAAAAATCGAAGCTGCTCTGCGCGGCAAGCGGGGCGGGGGCGCTCAGGGCTGCGACCGCGACCGCGCCCGCGACGCGGCACGCGAGCGCCGTCGCTGTCAGAGTACGGGGGCGGTGCAGGAGCGAGGTGGCGAATGTCATGGGGGGAGGGAGGGGCTCAGCAGCAACGCGAGCCGGTGGCCTTGTAGCGGGCCGTGAGACGCTCCCGCTCGAACGTGCGCTGGTCCATCGGGGTACATCCGGGGTACTCGCGCCGCATGTGGGCGAGGTAGGTCTCGTAATCCGGCACGCCGATCATGCGGCGTACCACGGCGGCCACGCGTTGGGCGGCGGCCAGCCAGCGCGCCAAACGCGATGGCGCCAGACGGGATTCCGCCAGACGCGATGGCGCCGGTGCTGCGTGACGCTCCTCGGTTCGGATGGGCTGCGCCATGGCGTGATGGTGGAGGAGCCGGCGGTGACACGTGCTGTGACGCCGTGCGCGCTGGCTCGTTGGAATGGGTGGGCCCGACCCGTCTTGCTGCCGGACGGAGCCCCTGCGCATGAATGAAACATCGCCCGCGGCCGTCCCGTGCGCGAGCACTCTTTCTCTCCCCAATGCCCACCTCCCGCCTTCTCATGCTGACGGCACTGGCCGTTACCGGCGTCCTGTGCGCCGCCACGGCGGCCAGTGTGTACACGGCCGCCCTGCCGCGCCGTGATCTGCATGCCGCGCGCGCCGGCACAGCCCCCGCGCCCGCGTGGGATCTTGGGGCGGAAGCCGGCGACCTCGCGCTCCGGCAGCGCGCCGCGGACCGTTCGCTGCCGCACCGGCAGCGCCTGGACGTCGCGTGGCTGCTCGCGGCCGGCGCCTGTCTGCAGCCACGGGAGATGCTCTTCGGCGCCGCCGCCCGCCGGCACGCCGCGCTCGACTCGTTGCGGACACTGCTGGTCGATCTGCCCGAGGGGGCGGAAACCGTGGCGAATGCGCATGCCGTACTCCGGGCCTTCGACGCCGGCGAGCGGCACGGGGCGTCACCCGGGGCCACCCTGCCGGCGATGCTCCTCCCGGATGTGCTGCTCGCTCGGCTCGCCCTCTGCCGCCAACTCGACGGGCGCTGAGCACACCGTGATGGCGCGCAGACAAAACGGGTGTCGACCGCGTGG
>CAZNZG010000175.1:0-7593 GCA_964577455.1 uncultured Gemmatimonas sp.
GCACGCGCCATCGCCGATCAGTCGCGTACCACCGCCGCCGACGGGGTACGCTCGATGCAGGAGCTCACCGATGCCATCACGCGCATCAAGAGCGGGGCTGACGCCACGGCAAAGATCGTGAAGACGATCGACGAGATCGCCTTCCAGACCAACCTGCTGGCCCTCAATGCCGCCGTCGAGGCAGCGCGCGCCGGCGACGCCGGACGCGGCTTCGCCGTCGTTGCGGAAGAGGTACGCAGCCTTGCGCTTCGCAGCGCCGAGTCCGCCCGCAACACGGCGCAGCTGATCGAATCGTCCGTGTCGGCGGCGGCGGCCGGTGTGAGCCTGAACGAGCAGGTACTGGACAAGCTCGGCCTCATTGCACGGCAGGCGGACCGTGTGAGCAGCGCCATCGGCGAGGTGGCAGCGGCGGCCGAGCAGCAGGAGCAGGGTGTATCGCAGATCTCGGTGGCGATCGAGCAGATCAACGTGGTCACCCAGTCGGTGGCCGCGAACGCGGAAGAGAGCAGTTCGGCGAGCGTGGAGCTGCGTGAGCGTGCCGAGCAACTCACGGGTGCGGTCTCGGTGTTCCGCACCGACGATGATGACCGCGGATCGCGGGGCTCGAGTGCAGCACGGCGGGTACCCCCTGCCCCTCGTGCCGCGCTCAAGCCGGCGCCCAAGGCACCTGCCCCTGGTGCCAAGGCGATGGGCAAGCCGCTCGGCAAGCCATCCCTTCCGGCAACGCCGGCACGTCCGGTGGCTGCTCCGCCGCGGGTCACGCCCGACGAACTGATTCCGTTCGATGACGACAGCGACGACGTGCTGAGCACCTTCTGATCGATGGCACAAAGCAGAGCGCCCCGGCCAAGGCCGGGGCGCTCTGCTTTGTGTGGCGGTTCCAATGCACACACGCCGACTCACGCCGACACACGTGCGCTGGCAGGTGTTCGGCTTGTTTTCCTAGTATCCGCGCACCGCCAGGAACGCCTCCCACAGCGGCAGCTGTATGGGTGCGCCGAGCACGGCCAGCTCCAACACCGAGAGTGCGCCGATCACCGTGAGCAGCATCATCGCCTGACGGTACGCCGGCGTGCGGCCGCGGATCGCATAGATGGCCGTATACAGCGTGTACGCGATCACGCAGGCGATCGTGAACGGCAGGAACAGGCTGTTGACGGCAGGGCCGAAGTAGCTCTCCAGAAAGACGAGATCTTCGGGGAAGAACCCGCGGCCACTGTTTTCGACGCCGAGGAAGATGTTGATGCTCGCCACCTGGTGCACACACCAGAAGAGCGCCGCCGTCCACCATCCGGTGCGATTCACGCGCTTGTGTGTGATGATCGCCGTGGTGGCCAGTACCGCCAGCATGACCAGCTGATACCAGAACATCGACAGCACCGCCTGGACCGCGAACCCCCACGAGGGCGGTTGAGCGGGGATATGCAGACGGAGCGACTCGGGGCCGATGACCCATGCGCCGTAGAACGTGACCTGGGCCCAGGTCCAAAGGAACGCGCCCCCGAGGAAACTGCGCCGCGCCGCCGACGGCGTCTCGCGATCGCGTTCGAGATACACGAGCGACGCTCCCCACACGGCCAGCGCGGTCGACACGACCAGCCCGAGCAGCCTGGTGGCAGGTGAGCGCTCGAGCGCGAACACGATGCCCGTGGTGCTCCACCAGAACAGCACGACCACGGCGAACGAGCGCACCGCCACCCGTAGCGTGGTTTCGCGCGTGGCGATGTCGGTGGCCTGCAGCATATCGGGGTGCCGCGCACGCACCAGTGACTGCAGGCGCGCCCGCCATCCCGTGAGTCGTGGTGCCACCACCACCGGTACCCGCACTGCCTCTGCGCCGATCCCGCTCATGCACTCCCTCCGTCAGCCATCTGCAGCGCCGTCTTCACCAGCCCGCCCAGCGCCTTGGCATCAGCCGCCGGGAGCAGGATGTAACGCGCCTTCATCGCCTCGGCAATCCGCCGCGCCACCACTTCACCGCGCGGCGAGGTATCCACGAACATCGCCGGAATGTGCTGCGAAGCAAAGCGGGCACCGGCTGCCAACGCATCCTGTTCCGCCTGCTTCCGTCCCGGCGAACCATCCCGCGCAATGTTGGCGCGGCCATCGGTCATCATCACCACCATGGGCGCACTGCCCCCCCGCCGCGTGGCGATCGCCTGCTCCACGGCGGCGTCGATCGCGTGCGCGAGCGGCGTACCGCCACCCCCCGGCAGTGCGGCCAACACCTTCTTGGCGCGAGCCAGCGCGCGCGTGGGCGGCAGCAACACCTCGGTACCCTGCCCACGAAACGCCATGAGACTCACGCGATCGCGCCGCGCGTACGTCTCCGCCAACAGCAGCTCCACGGCACCCTTCGCTTCGGCAAGTCGGTACAGCGCCGATGACCCCGACGCGTCGACCACGAACAGCACGGTCGTCCCGGTCTTCTCCACGAAGCGGCGCACACGGAAGTCTTCGCGGCGCACGGCCACCCTGGGCCGCGGTCCCGCGTGCGCAGGGGCGGCCGTCTGGCCGCGCACCCGCTGCCACGGCGCGGCTGCGCGCAGCGTCTCCAGCAGGTGCAACCGTGCCCCGCCACGCGGCAACCCGCTGCGAGCGCCACGCGGGCGCCCTCGCAGCAGGTTGGGAGTTTCCTCACCCACGCGCCCCTGCATGCTGCCCGCCGACGAATTCTGCACCAGTTGCGCCAGCAGATTGGGAGGCAGCGCAGCCTGCACCGCCTCGCGCAGCAGTTCGCCACTATCTGGCGTGGGCTGCGTGCTGTCGTCGTCACTGTCTGCCGGCGGTTCGTTCTCCGGCAGTTCCGGCGGCTGCTCCATCTGCGGGGGCGGCGGCGGAGGCTCGGGCTCGTTCTGCTCGGCCTGATCCTGTGGCTGCTGCTCCTGCTCGTTGATTTCGTCTTCTTCGGGCGGCGGCGGTGGCGGCGGCAGACGCGTGGCGCGCGGTGCCAGAACAAGCGCCGCCGCCTTCTCCGCATCTTCCTCCGTCACCATCAGTCGCCCCTGCAGCGCCGCGTGCGCCCGCGCGCAGCGCAGCGCAAAGAGCATGGCACGCACCGAGTCCACGCCGAAGGCGTCGGCCGTCTGGCAGAGCGCCTCCGCCCACTGCTCATCCACACTCACCTGTGCGAGGCGATGGCGCGCATCACGCACGACCGTCTCGAAGTGATGCGCCTCGCTTTCGTCGGCCATCCACTCGAGTTCCTCGCTCACGCGCCCGTCCACACGCACGGTGAAGGCGAGGCGGTCCTTGAGCGCCGGATGCACGACTTCATCGTCCACCGATTCGTCGAGCAGCAGGACGCAGACACGCGATACATGTCGATCGGCGATGCCGTCACGCTGCACTGTGATCTCGCCGTGATCGAGCGCTTCGCACAGCGCCGTGCGTGCCGACACGTTGAGGCGCTCGGCCATCGGCACGACCACGATCCCCCCGTCGGCTGCCGCGAGGACCCCCTTCTCCGCCACGAGACGCCCGAGCGCGAGCGTGGACGCGAGGTCCACGCCGCCGTAAAGGCGGTCGGCCGGCACGCTCGACGGCACGCGTCGCAGCGGTGCGCCGTGGGGCATCCACGCACGCAGAAGCGACGAGTACAGTCGTGCGTGCTCGTGCACCGGGTGATCGAGCAACGCGCCACCCAATCCGCGCGCATCCACGGCCAGCAGCAGCGCCGACACCGCGCCGAGGCTGACGGGGAGATCAGTTCGCGGCGACGACATCACCCGCGGGGGCATCCCACAGTTCCGACACGGCACGTTCCACCCGTGTGGTGGACCCCGCATCGTCCAGCACGTTGCGGCGGAGGCGATGCCGCAGCGCCATTGCCGCGATGCGGCGGAGGTGGTCGAGCGTGACGGCCTCGGCGCCCTCGAACGCGGCGAGGGCGCGCGTGGTGCGCAGGAGCGTGAGCTCGCCGCGCAGCCCGTCGGTGCCCAGCGCCGAGCAGAGCGCGGCGGCGCGCTCGAGAATTGCGTCGGGAACCGTAAGCTCCTCGAGGCGCGCACGCGCCTTCTCGAGTGACCGGCGGATCTTGCCATCGGCCTTCTGCCAGTGCGCGAGGAACGCCATCGGATCGCGATCGAACGCATCGCGGCGCTTGATCACCTCGATGCGCGTGGCGATCACCGTGGGTGTGCGCACATCGACGGCGAGACCGAACCGATCGAGGAGCTGCGGGCGCAACTCGCCCTCTTCCGGATTGCCGCTCCCCACCAGGACGAAGCGCGAGGGATGCCGCACGCTCACGCCTTCGCGCTCCACCACGTTCTCGCCGGTGGCTGCGGCATCGAGGAGCAGGTCCACGAGGTGGTCCTCGAGGAGATTCACTTCGTCGACGTACAGGAAGCCGCGATGCGCGCGCGCCAGCAGCCCGGGTTCGAAGGCCTTCTCGCCGGTGGTAAGTGCCCGCTCGAGATCGAGCGCCCCCACCACGCGGTCTTCGGTGGCGCCAAGCGGCAGGTCCACCACCGGCACCGGTGCCAGCACGGCGCGCGGGTGATGCCCATCGGCGTGGCGCTTGAGGCATTCGTCGCACTTGCTGCTCGACTGCGGGTCGCAGCCGTACTTGCACCCCTGGACGACCTTCATCTGGGGCAGCAGACCGGCGAGGGCGCGCACGGCGGTACTCTTGCCGGTCCCGCGGTCACCGAACACCATGACCCCGCCGATCGACGGGTCGATTGCCACCAGAAGGAGGGCCAGCTTCATCTCCTCCTGTCCCACGATGGCGCTGAACGGATAAACAGGTCGCATCAGAATCCTGAAAAAATCAGCCGCCAGCCCGGGGATGGCGCCGGGCGGCGGGGAAGGTCCATGTTTCTATCACGTTAGGACCGGGGATTCTATGTCGCAATATCCTGACAGTCCCGGCGCTGATCGGTGTACACTTTTCTTGACACCACGGTTTCCAACGGCTATCCTCGGCCTGTGAATCCCCCCGAACAGGCGCTGTCTGCGCCCTCCGTTCCGGCGGCTGACCGCCTGCGTACGCCGGCTGCCGTCGATCATGCGCCCGTTTCCGCGGCGACCGCCTCCGCCGACACTCCGGCACCGGGGCTGTTCGAACGCATTCGGGACCGGTGGTACAAGCTCGTCGCGACCGATGAGTTCCAGCGCTGGAGCGCCCGATTCCCGCTGACCGCGCCCATCACGCGGTACCGCTCGAAGAAGGTCTTCGATCTGGTCTCGGGGTTCGTGTACACGCAGACGCTCTACGCCTGCGTGGAGCTGGAGCTCTTCGACTATCTCGCTGACGGTGCGAAAACCGTCGACGAGATCGCGGCGCGCGGCAGGATGCCCGTCAGCAGCGCCGAGCGCCTGCTCAATGCGGCGGTGTCGCTTCGCCTGCTGCTCAAGCGGCCGCACGGCCGGTACGGGCTCGGGCCGCTGGGGGCACCGCTCGTGCGCAACGTCGGGGTGACCGCGCTCATCCGGCATCACAAGATGGCGTATCACGATCTGGCCGATCCGCTGTCGCTCCTGCGGCAGGGCTCGGACTTCCGCACGGAGTTGTCGCGCTACTGGTCATACGCCGATGCGCCGCGTCCCCAGGCGATCGACGAGACGCGCGTGGCGGCCTACTCGGAGATCATGGCGGCCACCCTGCCGCCGGTCGCCCACGACGTGCTCGACGCCTATGACCTGCGCAAGCACGAGTGTCTCCTCGACGTGGGCGGTGGTGAGGGCGTCTTCCTGTCGCTGGTCGGAGCCCGTCACCCGTCGCTGCAGCTGCAGCTCTTCGATCTGCCGGCGGTCGCCGCGCGCGCCCGCACGCGCCTCGAGCAGGCCGGCCTGGGCGACCGCGTGAGCTGCCACGGCGGCAATTTTCATGCGGACCCACTCCCCACCGGCGCCGACGTGATCTCGCTCGTGCGCGTGCTCCTCGACCACGACGACGAGTCGGTGCAGCGCCTGCTGCAGCGCGCCAGAGCCGCCCTCCCCCGCGGCGGCAAGCTGCTCATCGCCGAAGCGCTGGCCGGTGCGAAGGGGGCGGAGACCGTCGGTGACGCCTACTTCTCGTTCTACCTGATGGCCATGGGCAAGGGACGCGCACGCCGGGCCTCGGAGCTTCACCAGATGCTCCAGACGGCTGGTTTCCGGCGCAGCCGCGAACTCCCCACCCGCTTCCCGATTCAGACGGGGTTGATCGTCGCCGAGGTGTAACGCACGCCGGCGCCAGGATCCCGCTGCTCGGACGCTAGGTCCGAACCGTCCTATCGGTATCGGAATCCATACCCGAACGTTTGACTCAGGATATTGACAGCGTAGACTGTCAACCTCACTGTACACCCCGTGAAGACCCTCGCCGTCGTTTTCGAAGAGCCGACCAAGCTGTCCGTCCGTGAACTGACGCTCGTCGAGCCTGCCCCCGCCGATGTGGTGGTGGCCATGCAGTGGTCCGGTATCAGCACCGGCACTGAAAAGCTCCTGTTCACCGGGCGCATGCCCCCCTTCCCCGGCCTCGGCTATCCGCTCGTGCCGGGGTACGAAGGGGTCGGTCAGATCATCGAGGCCGGCCCCGAGTCGGGGCGACAGGTGGGGCAGCTCGTGTACGTGCCCGGTTCCAAGGGGTTCACCGAAGCCCGTGGGCTTTTTGGCGGTCAGGCGTCACGCGTGGTGGTGCCCGGGGGCAAGACCATCCCGCTCGCCGATCATGTCGGCGAGAAGGGCGCGCTCTTCGCCCTCGCGGCCACGGCGCATCACTGCCTCGAGCCCGACCCGGCCAACCACCTCGACAAGCTCCCCGGGCTCATTGTGGGACACGGGGCGCTCGGCCGACTGATCGCACGCCTGTGCGTGCTCTACGGCGCGCCGGCCCCCACCGTGTGGGAAACCAACCCCATCCGCATGGACGGCGCGCGCGGCTACACCGTGATGCACCCCAACGACGACACCACGCGCGGCTACAAGGTGATCTGCGACGTGAGTGGCGCCGATGGCATCATGGACTCGCTCGTGAACAAGCTCATGCCGGGGGGCGAGATCGTCCTCGGTGGCTTCTACAGCGAGCCGGTGGCGTTCACCTTCCCGCCCGCCTTCATCCGCGAAGCGCGCATCCGCATCGCGGCGCAATGGAAAGAACAGGACCTCACCGCCATCACCGACTTCGCCAACAGCGGGAAGCTCGACCTCGATGGCCTCATCACGCACCGCGAGCCTGCGGCGCGTGCCGCCGACGCCTATGCCACGGCGTTCGGTGATCCCCACTGTGTCAAGATGATCCTCGACTGGAGATCTGCTGCATGAGCGACAACGGTCTGCACCAGCTGCACAGCAACGTGCGCGACGAAGCCACGGCCGAACCCGAAGGCGTGCACACGGGCCCCGTGACCAAGGAAACGCAGATCATCGCGATCTACGGCAAGGGCGGTATCGGCAAGAGCTTCACGCTTGCCAACCTGTCGTACATGATGGCACAGCAGGGCAAGAAGGTGTTGCTCATCGGCTGTGACCCCAAGTCCGATACCACCTCGCTGCTCTTCGGCGGCAAGGCGTGCCCCACCATCATCGAGACGAGCAGCCGGAAGAAGCTCGCCGGTGAGGCGGTATCGATCGGCGACGTGTGCTTCAAGCGCGACGGCGTGTATG
>CAZNZG010000176.1:0-7492 GCA_964577455.1 uncultured Gemmatimonas sp.
GGGCCTTGCCTAGCTTAATCAACGCCAGACGCACCGAAAAACGTGCCCATATTGCAAAAACAGCGAGACGACAGACATCAACACTGTTGTTTTGCGAACAAAACCCGAACACGAGCCAGTGGCGCTCCTCCAGCACGATCGATCCGGCAGTGGCGGAGAGCGCCGCCAGCGATGGGTGCCGACATCAGCGCAAACACAAAGGCACGAAGACCATGGTCTTCGTGCCCGGGTACGACATGCCGTCGAGGATCCGTCGCGCTACGTGCCCAACGACTCCGCTTCGCGCGGCGCAACGCTGCCACTACCGTTGCCATTACCGTTGCCGCGGAGCAAGGGAATGAGTTGTTCACGCGGACCGAGTGCATCTGCGAGCGTCTTGCTGTCGAGCACGGCAAGGAATGCATGCAGTGCCTGATCCAACATACCGGACAACGTGCATGCGGGTGCAATCGGACAGGTGTTGGTGGCAGGATCGAAACACTCCACCAACGTGAGATTCTCTTCGGTCTGACGGACGAGTTCGCCGAGCCTGATCGTCTCGGCAGCACGCGCCAAGCGAACTCCTCCGTTTCGCCCACGCACGGTTTCCACGTAACCGAGCTCAGCCAAACGTTGCACGATTTTGACGAGATGCTCGTATGACATGTTCATACGCGTAGCGATGACATGAACCGTGATACACTGATTGGGCTCAAGTCCTAGGACCATGAGGCAACGCAGAGCGTTGTCGCTGAATCGGGTGAGTCGCATGCCTTAAATGTGCAATACGGTCGCGCTCGCCGCTTGTAAGGAAATCCCCGATTTTTAAAGGTATTTTTCATACCAGGATGAGAAATACCCGCCGCTCTTCTGCATACCATACACAGGTTTCTGCCGCAGGCTCGGCGCCCAATGACGGCTGAGATCGCCGGCGGCCCCACGCCACCCATGCGCGGGCAACCGGCAACCGGCAGCAGGTATCGCGGCTGCCCCGTGGCAGCCGAGCCGCGGCATGCCTACGACGCCGCGAGCTCCGAGAACTGTCGCCCACGCCACGCCTTGGGACGCCGGGCGGTGCTCAGGGTGAGACGCCACGCGGCCGCGATGTCCGAGAGCCAGGAGAGCCAGAAGCTCCATCCACGTTCGGCATAACAGCCGCGCAGGGCCCACAGCATGAAGAGTCGGATGAACAGTGCCGACCCGTTCACGAGCAACAGCGCCTGCCACAGCATCGCGTTCGGCGTGCCGGTGAGCGATATCGTGCCGGCGGCACTGAGCGCTCCGACCACGAGCAACATCGGCAACGGCACTGCCTGGACCGCCCATACCATCGCCACGTCGAGCCAGCGACGCCACATGGGCGTGGCATCCTTCAGGTCGAAGCTGCGCCCCCACTCGCGCCACATTTCGGAGAGCGAGGCATACGACCGCACCTGGATGATATTGGAACCATCGAGGAACCCCACCCGCGCGCCGTTCGCCGCAAGGTGCCGTGCCAGAGTGACGTCGTCGCACCAGGAGGCACGCGCCGGTGCATAGCCGCCGTGCGCCAGCAGCAGGTCACGACGCGAGATGAAGCACTGCCCGTTGGCGAGCACGCGGTCGGGAGGAGGCTGCGTGGCCCCCGCCGCGCCGCAGCGGTACACGAGCGTGACCAGCATGGCCGGCTGCACGAACCGTTCGGCGGGGGTCTGGTCGCGAAACTGCGGCGAGAAGCTCGCCACGTCGAAGTTGTCCTGCTCCACGGCGTCGATCACGGCGCCCACGAGCCCGGGCGCCGGCACCGTGTCGGCGTCGATGCCGAGCACCCAATCGCCCTTGGCTTCGCGCAACCCGTTTTCGAGTGCCCACACTTTCCCCACCCACCCCGGGGGGAGCGGCTCATCGGTCACCAGACGGATTCTCGGATCGCGCGTCGCGGCGGCTTCGACGAGCTCGCGGGTCCCGTCGGTAGAGCGACTGTCGACCACGAGCACCTCGAGCATCGGCTCCTGCTGCTGCATGAGCCCTTCGAGGCACGGGCCAACCCGCTTCGCTTCGTTCAGCGTGGTCACGATGACCGACACGGTCGTGTCCCGACGCGGTGTGGTGCGTGGAGCAATGGGCGGCCGGCGCGAATATCCGGGCATGAGCCGAATGAGCAGCACGATCAGCAGCCAGGCCTGCAGGGCCAGCAGCACCACGCCCGCCGGGCTGACGCCACCGAGCGCTAGCGAATCGAACGGCACGGTCATGAGCGACTCCCAACAAGCGTGCGCGGCAGCCGTCGTGCCTGCGCGTCACGCACGAGCGCGGCGGCAAGGTCGGAGAACAGGAACAGGTGAGCCGGCGCCATCGCGTACCAGTAGAGAAGTCCAAACAGCCCATGGGCCTCGAAGCGGGCCTCGACGGTAAACCGGGTGCCGCCCCCGTCCGGTTCCGCCCGAAATTCGAGCCAGGCGCGGCCAGGCACTTTCATCTCGGCGGCAAGGCACACCAGCTCCGGTGCCCGTACGGACACCACCCGCCAGAAATCGACGACCTCTCCAACATACAAGGTGCCAGAATCGTGGCGGGTCGGTCGCCCCCGCATCCCTGGCCCCCCCGCCGCGCGATCGATCGCGCCGCGCAACCACCAGAGCCCGTTCCAGGCAAACCACCCACGTGCGCCTCCCAGTCGGCATACCGCGCCGAAGAGCTGGTCCGGCGTGGCCATGGTGTGCACGGTCCGCGACTCGGAGAAGTGGCGAATACGCCGCAGGGCTGGGGGCAAACGCGAGAGCATGGTCGCCAAGGTGGCGGGTTTGCCCGCCGACAGGTAGCCTCTTCGGAGTACTCCTACCCGCGACTCTCCGTGCCCGCCGCCAATCCCTCCCCCGGACGCCAGCTGCTCGACAACTGGCACCGTCTCTCCCGCCTCCCGTTCGGCAAGCGCCTCTTCAGCTGGGCCGTGGGTCGGACCGCCCCCTACACCGGCTCGGTGGGGGGCGTGTACACGCATGTACGTGCCGGATACGCTCGCGTGGAGTTGCGCGATCGTGGGGCCATCCGCAACCATCTGGCTTCGATCCATGCAGTGGCGTTGGTGAATCTCGCGGAGATGACGAGCGGGGTGGCGCTGCTCACGACGCTCCCCGCCGGGGTGCGCGGCATCGTGACAGGCCTGTCGATCGAATATCTGAAAAAGGCGCGCGGCCTGCTGGTGTGCGAAACACATGCCGAGCCGCCGCACAACGTGAGCGAGCCCTGCACGCACGACGTGCTGGCGATCATCACCGACGCCGATGGCGACGTGGTCTCGCGTTGCACCGTGCACTGGCGCCTTTCCCCTCCTGTGAACCCATGACGTCGTCGTCGACATCCGATCGTCCCGTAGTGGACACGCCACTCACCCGCCATGCGCACATTCGCGTGCCGCTCATCTGCGGACCGATGTACCCGTGCAGCAATCCGGAGCTGGTGGCCGCCGTGAGCAAGGCCGGAGGGCTCGGCATCGTCCAGCCGATCTCCCTCACCTACGTGCACGGCTACGAGTTCCGCGAGGGGCTGCGCCGGATCAACGCCCTCAGCGGCGGCGCGCCGATCGGCTTCAATGCACTGATCGAGGCGAGCAGCAAGACCTATCACAACCGGATGGTGCGCTGGGTGGAGACGGCGCTGGAGGAAGGCGTGCGTTTCTTCCTCACTTCGCTTGGCAACCCACGCTGGGTGTGCGATCGGGTTCACGCGGCCGGCGGTGTCGTGTACCACGACATCACCGAGAAGAAGTGGGCGCTCAAGGGGCGCGACGGTGGTGTGGACGGATTGGTGGCCGTCAACCGCGAGGCCGGCGGACACACCGGGTCTCGCGATGCACGCACGTTGCTCGACGAGGTGAGCGACCTCGGGTTGCCGGTCGTGGCCGCCGGCGGCGTGGGCGAGGCAGCACAGTTCCGTGCGCTGCTCGACATGGGCTATGCCGGCGTGCAGCTGGGCACTCGCTTCATCGCCACCACGGAGTGCAACTCCGACGCGCGGTACAAGCAGGCCATCGTACGTGCCTCGTCCAACGACGTGGTGCTCACCGAGCGCCTCACGGGCGTCCCCGTGTCGGTGCTGCGTACGCCCTACGTGGAGCGCCTCGGCACCACCGTGGGGCCGTTTGCCCGCATGATGTTCCGTGGTCGCAAAACCAAGCACTGGATCCGTACCTGGTATGCCCTGCGATCGCTCCGCCAGCTCAAGCAGTCGAGTGTGGAGGGGGCGAACAGCGACTACTGGCAGGCCGGGCGCAGCGTCGATGCCATTCACGACATCCGCCCGGCCGGTGACATCGTAGCCGACTTTGCCGCCGCGCTGCAGGTGAACACTCCGCACGTACCGTCATGAAAACGATCGCACTGCTCTTTGCCGCCGTCGCGGCGACGGGCCTCGCCGTGCCGTCCGGTGCGGCATATGCACAGGGGACCACCGAAACGCTCCGCACCGCAGGGTTGCAGGCACGGGTAACGCTGACGCGCGACAGTGCCGGCATCGTGCACATCGAGGCCCAGAACGAACACGACCTGTTTTTCGCGCAGGGGTACAGCGCGGCACGCGACCGCCTGTTCCAGTTGGAGCTCTGGCGGCGACAGGCGACGGGCACCATGGCGGAGGCGATGGGCCCGCGATGGGTGGCCCGCGATCGTGCGGCGCGTCTCATGCGCTATCGGGGGAGCATGCAGGCGGAACTCGCACATTATCATCCGCGCGGCGAGTCGATCATTCAGGCATTCGTCGACGGCGTCAACGCATGGGTGGCGCGGGTGCAGGCGGATCCCTCGCTCGTGCCCCCCGACCTCTCGGCGCTCGGAATCATTCCGGGCAAGTGGACCCCCGACGTCGTCGTTTCGCGGCACAACGCACTCGCCAGCAACGCGAGCGACGAGGCCAACCTTGCCAGAGCGGTACGCGCCATCGGCGGTGAGGCGGTGACGCGCCGTCGCAACTTCGAGCCCGCCAATGTGCGCCTGTCACTCGACTCGCTCGTGGCGCAACTCGTGGGCAATACCACCGATGCGCAACTGCTCGCCGCCTACAGCGGCTCGCGCAATGCGCCGGCGTTCCGTAGCGACGAGCTCTCGCCGACGTGGCGGCGCGCTGGGGCAACCGACAGCACCGCCGACCGTGAGGCCGACCGCTGGGAGAGCAACAACTGGGTGATCAGTGGCCGGCGCACGGCCAGTGGGCGGCCGATCGTGGCCAACGATCCGCACCGCGCCATCACCGTGCCCTCGCTTCGTTATCTCGTGCACCTCAAGGCGCCAGGGTGGGACGTGATCGGCGGCGGCGAGCCCGGCATTCCCGGCGTGGCGATCGGGCACAACCAACATGCGGCGTGGGGGCTCACGATCTTCGGCATCGACAGCGAAGACCTGTACGTGTACGAGCTCGACGCAGCCAATGCGGCCTATCGCTATCGCGGAGCGTTCGTGCCATTCGAGACGGTCCGCGACAGTGTGCGCGTGAAGGGTGCTGCCACGCAGGCGGTTGCGCTGCAGTACACGCGCCACGGTCCCGTGCTGTACGTGGACAGCGCGCGGCACATGGCGGTGGCGCTCCGGGCTGGCTGGCTGGAAGTGGGCGGCGCCCCCTATCTCGCGAGCCTTCGCCTCGACCAGGCGCGGACATGGAGCGAGGCCCGCGCCGCGCTCTCATACGCGCGCATGCCTGCGCTCAACTGGATCTGGGCCGACACCAGTGGAACGATCGGTTGGCAGACGGCCGGCGCCGCGCCGATCCGCCCGTCGTGGGACGGACTCATGCCGGTGCCGGGCGACGGACGCTTCGAGTGGAGCGGCCTGCTCCCCATTCCCGAGCTCCCGAGCGAGACCAATCCCGCCCGAGGCTTCGTGGGGACCGCCAACGCGTTCAATGTGGCACCCACCTACACGCGGTTCGACGCGCTCGCGCGCAGTTGGTCCGATCCGTTCCGTCACGATCGCCTGCAGCAGGTCCTCGATACCACCCGCACGGCGACCGTGGCCAGCAGTGGCGCCCTGCAGCACGATGCCGTGTCGCTTCCCGCCCGTGCGCTCGTGCCGCTGATCAGGGACCTCGAGCTCACCTCGCCGTTGGCAAAGGCGGCACGTGACACGCTGCTGGCGTGGGATCACACCCTCGCGGCCGAGTCGCGTGCGGCAGCGATCTACGTGGCGTGGGAGCGGAAGCTGGCCACGCACACGGCGGAGGTGGTCCTCCCGCTCAACGTGCGTCCCATTCTCCGCTCCGTGCCACTTTCCCGCACGGTACAGTGGCTCACACGTCCCGACAGCCTGCTTGGCGAGCGCCCGACCGACACCCGGAACGGTATCCTCTTGCGCGCCTTCAACGACGCGTTGGAGGATCTGCGCAAGCGCTTCGGCGACGACATGAGCAGCTGGCGATACGGCGACGCCAGATTTCACCACAGCCGCATCACGCATCCGCTCCACGCGCTCGTGAACGACTCACTGCAGCGTGTGCTGTCCCCCGGTCCGCTGCCACGCGGCGGATATGCCAACACCCTGCTGGCCACCGCCAACGTCGACAACCAGAACCACGGCGCGAGCCTCCGCGTGGTCATCGACGTGGGCAGCTGGGATGACGCGATCGTGACCAATACGCCCGGCCAGAGCGGCGATCCCCGCAGCGCCTTCTATGCCAATCTGTTTCCGTCATGGGCGGCCAACCGCTTCGTTCCCCTGCCCTACTCCACGGATGCCGTAAAGCGTCGCACGGCGAGCGTCACCGTACTCCAACCGTAGTACCGTCACCTACCCCTTCAGGAGATCATCGCATGATCACGCTGTCGCTCCCCGTCACGCTCCTTTCCGCATCGCTGGCGGTCTCGACACCGCCGGCAATGCCGGCGCCGTTCCTCGCGCAGCAGGAGATGAGCTTCTTCATCACGAGCGTCGGCCCCGGCGACGGTGCCAACCTCGGGGGGCTCGCCGGCGCCGACAAGCACTGCGCAACCCTCGCGGAAGCAGCAGGCGTGAAGGGCAAGACGTGGCATGCCTACCTCAGCCAGCAGGCGGTCGGTGGCGCGCAGGCCATCAATGCGCGTGACCGCATCGGCAAGGGCCCGTGGAAGAATGCGAAGGGCGTGGTGGTTGCCACGAGCGTGGATGACCTGCACAGCGATGCCAACAAGCTGAGCAAGGAGAACAGCATCAGCGAAAAGGGCACCGTGGTGAACGGGCGCGGCGATCAGCCCAACATGCACGACATCCTCACGGGCTCCACCCTCGATGGACGCGTACAGCCCGGCGACGGCGACAGCACCTGCAGCAATTGGACGAGCAACGCCGAAACCGGCAGCGCCTCGGTCGGCCACCATGACCGTCAGGGGGGTGGCGCCAACCCGACCAGCTGGAACTTCGCGCACGCCTCGCGCGGCTGCAGCCAGAAGAACCTGCAGGCCACGGGCGGCAACGGATTGTTCTACTGCTTCGCGGTGTAATCCCCCACACGGATCTGGGGGACAGCACAAGGGGGCCGGGGGGGTGTTTTTCTAAGGGGAGATCCACACCGG
>CAZNZG010000177.1:0-7368 GCA_964577455.1 uncultured Gemmatimonas sp.
GGGCGAGCGCCAGCGGGAGGAAGAAGAGGTCGGCAACGCCCGGGAACATCAGCCCCTGCAGCAGCCCCCACCCGAACACCACGTGGGTGGACCAGCCAGCGTCGGCCCACCGCTGGAGGCGGGCGTGCGTGCGTTGCAGGAGGCCGGGAGAGGTCGCCATGCCGGAATGTAGCCCGTCCGTGGAAGGAGGCGCAGATTGCGCCCATGGCACTCCTTCCCCTCCTCTCGAAACCCCATGCAGGGCGCCGGCGGCGTGCGATTGCCGGCGCAGCGCTCGTGGTGCCCATCATGCTCGGCTGCACGCTCGTCACCCGCCCCCGCGAGCCCGGTCGGCCGCCCGTGGTGCCGGTGGGCTTCGCCGACAGTGTGCGCACCGAGCCATTGGATGGTGGCGCCCTGCTGCCCACGATCGTGAACGTACGGGCGCCGTGGCGCGCCTACGTGGTGGAGCAGGATCTCCGCTGCGCGAGTGTGCGGGCGCTCAAGGGCAGCGCGACCGCGGTGGGGCGCACCACCACCAGTGCGCTGCTCGCGGCACTCCCCGAGGACCAGCGTGCCTATGCCGCGGTCAACGCCGACTTCTTCCTCTTCGCGCCGCCGGGGGTGCCCACCAACCTGCACGTGGAGCGTGGCACGCTGCTCTCGGGGCCCGGGCCCAAGCCCGTCGTCACCTTCGACGGCCTCCGCACCTTCGCGATCGATACGATCGTGGCGCGCGGGGCCCTCACGCGCGGCCGCGATACCGTGGTGGCGCTGACCGCCTGGAATCGCCCCGGACCACGCCAGAACGGGATCGTCGATGCGCGCTGGGGGGTGCCGCTCGACACACTCGTCCGCACACGCACGCTACGGCTCGTGCCCACCGGCATCGGGGGGCCACCGGGCGAGCCGGCGCGCCGCGACAATCAGGGAGACTACGTGGTGCAAGCCGCAGGAGCCGCCGATACGCTCGCCAGCGGCGATACGCTGCTGCTGCATCTCGAAATGCGGACCTCTCGCGCGAACCGTGTGCGCGTGGGTGACACACTCCAAATGTCGCGGTGGCTCGTGACGTCGCGGGGCACACCGGCCACGATTCGCGAAGCGGTCGGCGGCCGCCCCATCGTGCTGCGTGACAGCCTGATCACCGCCGACGTGGGCACCGAGGGCAACGAGGGTTTTCGCAACCTCAATCCGCGCACGGCCGTGGGGGTCGACCGCACCGGCCGGCGTGCCTGGTATGCGGTGATCGACGGGCGCCAGCCCGGCTACAGCATGGGAATGACCCTGCAGCAGGTGGGGGAGCTGATGCAGGCGCTCGGCGCCGTCCACGCCCTCAATCTCGACGGGGGCGGATCGAGCGCGCTGGCCATCCGGCAGCTCGACACACGACAGGTGCGCGTGGTCAACCGCCCATCGGACAAGACCGAACGTCCGGTAGGAAACGCGCTCGCCTTGCTGGCGCGGTGTGAGCGGATGTAAAGCACCGGCCCTACCGTAGGTGTCGCGCTCCCTGCTCTGCTCACCTTCTTCCCGTCTGGAACACTCATGACCGACTCGTTACGTATTGCTGCCGCGCAGCTCGCGCCCGTCTGGTTGCATCGCGATGGCACCATCGCCAAGGTGCTGCACACCATCGACGAGGCCGCAGCGCAGGGCGTGCAGCTGCTCGCGTTTCCCGAGGCGTTCGTGCCCGGGTACCCGTTCTGGATCGAGCACACCGACGGAGCCCGCTTCGACAGCGCGATGCAGAAGACCATGCACGCGCAGTATCTCGATCAGGCCGTACAGATCGAGGCCGGACATCTCGACCCGGTGGTGCAGGCGGCTGCGCGGCACGGCATGACGATCGTGCTGGGGATCATCGAGCGCCCCGCCGATCGTGGTGGACACAGCGTGTACGCCAGTTGCGTGACCATCACACCCACGCAGGGCATCGTGACGGTGCATCGCAAGCTCATGCCCACCTACGAGGAGCGTCTGAGTTGGGCGCCAGGCGACGGGCATGGACTACGCACCACGCCGGTGGGGGCGTTCACCCTCGGTGCGCTCAACTGTTGGGAGAACTGGTTGCCGCTCGCGCGTGCGGCGCTGTACGCGCAGGGCGAAGATCTGCACGTGGCGATCTGGCCGGGCAGCGTGCGCAACACCGAAGCCATCACCCGGTTCGTGGCGCGCGAGGGGCGCTCCTACGTGATGTCGGTGTGCAGCGTGCTCCACCGCGATCAGCTCGGCGATCACATTCCGCATGTGGAAGTGCTCCGCGAGCGGCTGCCGGTCATCATCAGCGAAGGGGGCACGGCGATCGCCGCTCCCGATGCCACCTGGATCGTGGAGCCCACACCGCATGTGGAACAGCTGTTCGTGGCCGACATCGATCACCGCCGCGTGCGCGAGGAGCGCCAGAATTTCGACGTGGCCGGGCACTACGGCCGCCCCGATGTCCTGCAGCTGCGGGTGAACCGCGAGCGGCAGACTACGGCTGTTTTTGAATGAGCGGGTGCACGTCCAAGAGAACGGCAGAGGACGGGCGGCGGCGGCGTCCAAGAAACCCATCAAGGCAACAAGGCATCAAGGCAACACGGCGTGCAAGCGTTGGCGCTTCTCGCCTCGGATGACCTGATGCTGATCGTGGATGGTCGCTCTGCTGCCTCCGTTGCCTCTGCTATCTCCGCCGTCCTCTTGGACGTTCCGTGAGGCTCAGCGGCTCCCGAGCGCCTCGCGCAGTGCCTGCCATGGCATGCGCGCGCAGCCGTGACGCCCAGCAAACGGCGCCACGCCGCGCAATGGCGTGAGGACATCAGGCAGCGCAACCTCCTCGCCACTCAGCATGCGATCCACGCGATCGGCGAGCGTGCGCGCGTCGTGCACCGACCGGGAGGCGAGCGCCTCCGTCATCATGCTGGCACTGGCCGTGGCGATCGAGCAGCCGCGACCGGTGAAGGATACGTCGGCCAAGCCCTCGTCCTCCACACGCACCAGCACGCGGATCTCGTCACCACAGACGGGGTTGCGCATCACGGCCGATGCGGTGGCATCGGCCATGTCGCGGCGATTGTGCGGAGCGCGATGGTGCGCGAGGAGTGCTTCCTGGTACATCGCGGCGATCGACGCCGCACTGACTTCGTGCCCCACGATGACCCGGCTCCCGGTCAGTCGACGGCGGCGAAGATCCGCTGCGCCGCTTCGAGGGCGGCCACCAACGCGTCCACGTCGCGCTCATCGCTGTACACGTAGAAGCTCGCGCGCGCCGTGGCGCTCACGCCAAGCCTGCGCATGAGTGGCTGTGCACAGTGATGCCCGGCCCGGATGCAGACGCCGTGCTGGTCGAGGATGGTCGCCAGATCGTGCGGATGCACATCGGCCAGCGAGAAACTCAACACGCCGCTGCGCTGCGCCGGCGATGGCCCGTAGACGGTCACCCCGGGGAGGGCACGGACCTTGTCTTCGGCACGCTCCAGCAGCGCCACTTCGTGGGCGCGCACATTGGCCATGCCGAGCGATTCGAGGTAGCGGATGGCCGCAGCCAGCCCCACGGCATCGGCAGCGTTGGGCGTCCCCGCCTCGAACTTGTGCGGGATCACGTTCCACGTGCATTCGGTGTCACGCACCCACTCGATCATGTCACCGCCGAACTGGTAGGGTGGCATGCTCTCGAGCAGCGCGCGGCGGCCGATCAGGCAGCCAATGCCCATGGGGCCCAGCAGCTTGTGCCCACTGAAGGCGTAAAAATCGATGCCGAGGGTGTCGAACTGCACCGGCAGGTGTGGCACCGCCTGCGCGCCGTCCACCACGATCACCGCTGCCGACCGGGCACGGATGAGGTGCACGACCTCTTCGAGTGGCGTGATGGCGCCCACGGCGTTGGACACGTGCGTGATGGCCACCAGTTTGGTGCGCGTGGTGACGGCGGTGCGGAGCTCGTCGAGATCGATCGTCTGCTGCGGGGTGAGCTCAACGATGCGGAGCGTGGCGCCCGTCGCAATCGCCAGCTGTTGCCACGGAACGAAGTTGGCGTGATGCTCGAGGGCGGTGACCACGATCTCGTCGCCGGCCTGCACGTTGGCGCGCCCCCAGCTCGACGCCACGAGGTTCATGGCCTCGGTCGTCCCGCGGGTGAATACCACGCAGTCGCTGTCGGCCACGCCGACGAACCGCGCCACGGTCGCGCGGGCGTCATGGTACAGGTCCGTTGCCCGCGCCGACAGCGCATACGCGCCACGGTGGGGGTTGGCATTGGCCGTTTCGTAGAACTCGCGGATCGCGTTGAGCACCGCCGCCGGCTTCTGCGACGTGGCCGCAGAATCGAGGTAGTGCATGCCGGCGTTGGCGGCGAGCAGCGGAAAGTCGGAGCGCGGAGCGAGTGAGGCGAGCATTGGGTGTGTGCTGCGAGGTGATAATTGCGTTGCGAGTTGAAGCACCCGGAACCCGAAACCCCAACCCCAAACCCAAAACTGATCAGTTGCGGGTTCGGAGTTCGAGTTCAGGGTTTCGGGCCAGCACTGCCTGCCGGTCCCACCAGCACCTGCCCGTTCACCTGCAGCACCGGGTACGTCGTGATCGCATCGCCCTCGGCGGGGCCCTGCGCACAGTGCCCGGTCCGGAGATCGAACCGGGCGCCGTGCCACGGACACTCGAGGCATCCGTCCACCACATCGCCCCCGGAGAGCGGAAAGTCACGGTGGGGGCAGCGGTCCTCGACCGCGAACACTTCGTCGTGCAGGCGCACCAGGCAGATGCGTCGTCCATCGACCAGCGTGACGGCGAGTGGCAGGTCACGTGGCACGTCGTCCACGCGCGCGACGTGCTCCCATGTGGCGGTCTGGGGGGAGCTCGCGTCGTGGCTCACGACGCGGTCACTCGGTGCTGACGGAGGCCGGTGTCTGCTCGCTCTCCAGCGCGGCCTTGAGCGTGTGCCATGCCAGTGACGCACACTTTACACGCACCGGGAACCGCGAGACGCCGCCGAACACGACCAGTTGACCGAGATCCTTCCCCCCTGCGGGGTCCTGCCCGAGCACGAGCGTATGGAATCGCTGAAAGAGTGCTTCGGCCTCGTCGCGCGACTTGCCCTTGACCGCCGCCGTCATGAGCGACGCCGAGGCCTTGGAGATCGCACAGCCGTGGCCCGTGAACTTCACGTCGGTGATCACATCGTGCTCCACCACCAGCGCCACGTGCACCTCGTCACCGCACAACGGGTTCTTCCCGTCGGCGTGCCGGTTGGCCGTGGGCAACTCACCGAAGTTGCGCGGCTTCCGGTTGTGATCGAGGATGACGGACTGGTAGAGCTCCTGCAGGTCGGTCATGGGATTTCTCGACTGGCAACTGATGACTTTCACTGAGAACTGACAACTCCCGGCAGTCTGCGGGAAGTCTTCAGTGGTCAGTGAAAGTCGTCAGTCGTGAGTTGCTAGTGACTCGAACTGCCCGTGAACCGCTCGACGGTCAGGCGCTCCAGCGCCTCCACGACGACGGGGTTGTCGATCGTTTCCAGCACGTCGGCAGCGAAGGCGTACATGAGCAGCTGCTTGGCGAGCACCTTGCCCACGCCGCGGCTCTTGAGGTAGAACAGGCTCGTTTCGTCCATGCGGCCCACCGTCGCGCCGTGCGTGCACTTCTCGTCGTCGGCGAAGATCTCGAGCTGCGGCTTGGTGTCGATCTGCGCCCGTTCGGAGAGAAGCAGCGTGTGGTTGGTCTGCTTGCCGTCGGTCTTCTGTGCTTCGGGGTGCACATAGACCTTGCCGTTGAACACCCCGTGGGCGCTGTCGTCGATCAGTCCCTTGTAGGCCTCGCGGCTGAAGCAGTTCTCCTTCACGTGCTCCACGCGCGTCTGGTGATCGCCGTGCTGTTCACCGTCCAGCATGTACAGCCCGTTGATCGTGCAGCCGCACCCTTCGCCACCCAGGACCGTGTAGACGTTGCTGCGCGAGAGGGCGCCGCCGGTCTGGAAGGTGAAGGTGAGGAAGTGGCTGTCTCGTCCCTGACGGGCCTCCACGGTCCCGATGTGGTGCGCCGACCGCGCCTCACGCTGGATGCGGATGACCTGCAGGGTGGCGCCGTCCTCCACGAAGGCCTCGACCACGGCATTCGTGAAGTAGGGCACGTCGGCCAGGCTCACGTAGCTCTCCACCACGCTGGCCTTGGCATGACGCTCCACCACCATCACGTGACGCGGGTGGCTCATGAGCCCCGCGCCGTTGGCGTCCATCACGTGGAGCAGGTGGATGGGATGCTCGATCACCATCTCCTTGGCCACGTGAATGAGCGTACCCTCGCCGGCAAACGCGGCGTTGAGCGCCGTGAAGCCGTCACGGTCGGCCGGTGCGGCGGTGCCCACGTACTTGCCCAGCAGGTCCGGTTCCTGCGCCACGGCCGTGGCCATGTCGAGAACGCGGATGCCGGCCGGGAGGGCATCGATCGTGGACAGGGCCGGGGCAAAGCGGCCGTTGAGGAACACGACCAGCGGCCAGGTGCCACCGAACGTGTACGGCTCGAGGGCCGCGGCGTCGAGCGTGCCCACCGGCTTGTCGATCGCGGGCGCGTACTGCGCCGATGCGATCGCCGACACGCTGGTGTAGTGCCAATCTTCGTTGCGCGTGGTGGGGAAACCCAGCGTCTGGAACGCCGTGCTCCCTGCCGCGCGCAGGGCCTTGAGGGAGCCGGGCGCGTCGGCCACGGAGGCCTCCACCGCCTGCTCGGCGAAACGCAGTCCCGTGGTCACGCCACCGTCTCCAGCACCCAGTCGTAGCCGCGATTCTCGAGCTCGAGCGCGAGCGACTTGTCGCCGCTCTTGATGATGCGCCCGCCGGCGAGCACGTGCACGTAGTCGGGTACGATGTAGTTGAGGAGGCGCTGGTAGTGCGTCACCACGATCGCCGCGTTGTCGGGGCGCTTGAGCGCATTCACGCCCTCGGCGACGATGCGGAGCGCGTCGATGTCGAGGCCGGAGTCGGTCTCGTCGAGCACGGCGAGCTTCGGCGCGAGCACGGCCATCTGGAGGATCTCGTTGCGCTTCTTCTCACCGCCCGAGAAGCCGGCGTTGACCGAGCGATGCATCATGGAGGCATCCATGTCGACCAGCTTGAGCTTCTCCTCGACGAGATCGAGGAACTCCATGGGATCGACTTCCTCGAGCCCCTTCGCCTTGCGGATCTCGTTGTAGGCGGCACGCAGGAAGTACGCGTTGGTCACGCCCGGGATTTCCACGGGATACTGGAAGGCGAGGAACACGCCATTCTGCGCGCGGACCTCGGCATCCATCTCGAGCAGGTTCTCGCCGTTGTAGATCACTTCACCACCGGTGATCTCGTACGCCGGGTGGCCGGCGAGCACCTGCGCCAGCGTGCTCTTGCCCGAGCCGTTGGGGCCCATGATGGCGTGCACTTC
>CAZNZG010000178.1:0-7336 GCA_964577455.1 uncultured Gemmatimonas sp.
CGCCCTTCGACATCGGTGACCCACGCGCCCCTCGCCTCGGCGATCACCAGATCGAGCGGATGATAGTTGTGGGCACCCCACGCGTCTTCGCGCGCGATGTAGTCGCTCGTGGGAGTGATGGTGGCGGTGGCGATCATGGAAGCTCCAGGCGATGAACCGACAGGTGAAACGTCAGAGGATGTGTCGCCCGAAGGCGCTGGCGATGAGCTCCGCTGCAAGCTCCGCCGTGCCGTTGCGATGATCGAGAATCGGATTGATTTCCACGAGATCCATCGCAACGAGCGCGCCGGTGTCGTGGATGATTTCCATGGCGAGATGTGCCTCGCGGAGCGTGGCCCCGCCGCGCACGGGCGTGCCAACGCCTGGCGCTTCCTGTGGATCGATCCAATCCGCGTCACACGACAGGTGCACGCCGCCGGTCCCGGTGGTGACAATCGCCACGGCTTCGTCCATGACACTGCGCAGGCCGCGCTCGTCGATGTCGCGCATGGTGAAGGCGCGAATACCGAGCTCGCGGATGAACAGGCGCTCGGCGTCGTCGAGGTCGCGCAGTCCCACGTACACGAGATGCTCGGGACGCACGGCCGGGTGCGCGTCGGAGAGCCGAGACAGTGTGGCGTCGCCGTGGCCGAGCAGGTGCGCGACCGGCATGCCGTGCACATTGCCGCTGAGGCTCGAGGCCGGCGTGTTGATGTCGGCGTGGGCGTCGAGCCAGATGAGCCCCACGCGCTCTCCGCGGTCGTGCAACGCCGTGGCCGTGCCCGCCACGGACCCTGCCGCGAGGGAGTGATCGCCCCCGAGGACGAGCGGACGGATGCCGGCACGCACCGCGGCGGCCGTGCGGCGCGCCACCTCGGTACAGACCGCCGTGATGGCTGCGAGGTAGGCCCCGGGGGTGGTCGCCAGCGACGAGCGGTCGGGGACCGGCACGTTGCCGGTGTCGTGGACCGAAATGCCGAGGCGCTCGAGTTGCTGCACGAGGCTGGAGAGCCGCATGGCGGAGGGGCCCATGTCGACCCCGCGACGGCTGGCCCCCAGATCCATGGGGACCCCGATCAGCTGCACGATGCCGTGGGCGGGCGGGCGATTCAGCGAAGGGTTCATGTGGCCAACGATGCGGCGAATCCGGTGCCAGCAACAAGACAGAAAAGTGCGCAAGTATTATTGTTTGTCATACAAAACGGCATTAATTGCTTACAAAACGTCAGAGTTCTCGCTTATGGACCAGCTGGATACCCGCCTCGTTTCGCTGCTGCGCGAGAACGCGCGGACCCCCGTGGCGACCCTCGCCCGGCAGCTCAAGGTGTCGCGTGGAACCATCCAGAACCGGATCGACAGGCTGCTGGAGGACCGGGTGCTGCTGGGGTTCACCGTGCGCACCACGCCGGAGGCGGCCTCGCATCGCATCCGTGCCGTGACCATGGTGCGCACCGAAGGCGACGCCGACCAGGTACTGAAGACGCTGCGTGGCTATCCCGAGGTACACGCCCTGCACACGACCAACGGGCGCTGGGACATCGTGGCGGAGCTTGCGACCGACACCCTGCAGGAGTTCGACGAAGTGCTGCGGCAGATCGGCAAGGTGAAGGGGGTGGCGAACACCGAGACCAGCCTGCTGCTCTCCACGCACAAGCTGTAGGCATGCGCTCCGGTCGTGCCCGCCATTCGGGGCTCCACTAACTTCCGGCCATGGCTTCCGCTCCTCCGCGCCTTGGAAGGCGAATTGAACTGTGGTGGCGTGGCAGAATGGTCCCCATCCTCGCGCGCGCCTTGTGGCTGCGCGACCGCCTGCCGCGCAGTACGCGTCCCCCCGGCAAGCAGCGGGTGCTCTTTCTTCGCCCCGATCGGATCGGCGACATGATCGTCACCACCGGTGTGCTGCGGGCCATCGGCACGGCGCCCGACGTCGAGCTCGACGTGCTGGCGTCCCCCGCCAACGCGCCGGTGCTGCGTGCAGAGCCGGCGGTGCGTGCGGTGATCGTGCTCGATCGCAAGCGCAAAGGCGGCATGAAGGACGCGATCACGGCGATGCGTCGGCGCCACTACGATGTGGTGGTGGACTGCATGCCCACAGCGCCAAGCGTGACCACGCTGATGATCATGATGGCAAGTGGCGCGCGGCGGCGGGTGGGCACGCGAGGGCGCGGGATCGACTACATCCTCGCGCCGGCCACGCGTGCGCTGCCGATCGAGGACCACATCGTGGACCATCTGTCGCTGCTGGTGGAGCCGTTTCGCGACGATGTGGCGCAGCTCGACCTCGGGCCGCAGGTCGTGCTCACCGACGACGAGCGCGAACGGGCCCACGCGGAGTGGCTGTCGCATGCCCCTGCCGATTCGCGTCCGCTGCGACTGTTGGTGAACATCTCCGCCGGGATCGTGGCGCGTGCGTGGCCCCTGGAGTCGTATGCGCAGGTGATTGCGGCGGCACGTGATACGGTGCCATCCCTGCAGCTGTTCATTTTGTGCGCACCACATGAGTCGGCACGTGGCGAGCAGCTGGCCGCCATGACGGGTGGACGCGCGGTGCCGCCACGATCACTGCGTGACGCGTTTGCTCTGGTCGCCACGGCCGATGCGCTGTTCACCCCCGATACCTCCATTGCCCATGCGGCCGCGGCGTTCAAGGTGCCCACGGTCGACATGCTGCTGCAGGGGAAGGCGTCGCAGTGGGGGCTGTATCGCGCGCCCGGCATCAATCTCGAAAGTCCGGACGGCACGCTGGCGTCCCTGCCGGTGAGCACGGCCTGTGATGCACTGCGGGCCGTGCTGCACGACGTGGTGTCGCACGGCACGGCCCGCTGAACGGTTCGGATCGGCGCGTTACTTCACGCCCATCTGCTTCTTGAGGAACGCGATCGTGCGCGGCCAGGCGTCCTTGGTGGCCGCCAGGTTCGCGGCTTCCTCCGCCTCGTCTCGGTTGCTGGGGCGCGGATCGTTTTGCGCACGCAGGAAGCCATGCACCGCCCCCTCGTAGTTGATGCCGGTGTACGTCTTCCCCTTCGCCTGCATGACCGAATCGATCGACGGCATGAGTGCGGCGATACGCGCGTCCTTGGTGCCGTTGAGGAGCATGATCGGCTGCGTGATCTTCGCGAGTGAGTCGGCATCGACCGATGCGGGGACCGCGGCCGTCGTGGCGGTGGCCGGCGTCCCCCCCTTGGTGTACGGAGCGCCGTAGAACGCCACGCCACCCGAGAAGCCCTTCACGCCGCCGTTGACGCCGTGTGCCCACGTGGTGGTGCCGCCCCAGCAGTAACCGATCACGGCATACTTCTGCTGCGCACTGGGGAGCATCATGGCGTAATTGGCCGCGGCCTTGATGATGGTGTTGCGCTCGGTCGTGCTCACGCCCTGAATGAGGCGACGCGCGGTATCGGCGGAGAGCTCCACCGAACTCGGACCGCCACGCACGCGCGAGAGGAAGTCCGGCGCCACGGCAATGAACCCATCGGCGGCCACCTGATCGGCCACACCGCGCACCCATGTGGAGAGGCCGAAGATCTCATGGACCACCACCACCACGGGCGCTTTCTGCTTCGCGTTCTTGCTGAACGGATACACCACCCACGCCATCAGTGAGTCGGCCGAGCCGGGCTCGTAGGCGATCTTCACCCACTCACCATGACGCGGCGTGTTCTTCACGCGTTCGGCTGCCCCGTTATTGCTGGCCGGCAAGGCGGGGTTCTGCTGTACCCGAACCGACGCCGCGGAGGGAGCTGCCATGTCGGCGGCACTCATGTGCGCCATGTGTTCATCGGTGCCCATCGAAGTCGCGGCCTGCGGCAACGAGGACGAGCGGGCGAAGCCCGGGGCGGATGGGGTGGTGCGCTGCAACGTGCACGCGCCGGCGAGCACGAGCAGGGACAGACTCAAGCGACGGGACATGAACACCTCGAAAGGGGAAACGACTCCCTAAGATACGGGTCCGGAACACGATGTCACGCCTGGTTTGGGGAGGCGCTGCTGAGTCCGTGTGGTTCGGACTTCGGATCTCGGAGGTCCGAGTTCCGAGTTCGGACGGGCTTGGAGGTCGGATGCCCGAGACCGCGTTCGGATGGGCGGACGCCACGGCGTGGTGGAGGGGTCGCGTTGATGCTGCTGGCCGGGTAGGTGGCCCGCACGGCCTGGAGGCCCGTGGCTCAGCGCGATGCCCGGAATGCACTGCGTGGCGTCCGCCTATCTGAATGCCGTTTCCGACCTCGGACCTCTATGCCTGTCGGAACTCCGAACTCGGAGCTCCGAGGTCCGATCTCTGAATTGAAATGTCAGGGCGTTCGCCCCATCCGCTCGATGCGCTCCACTTCCTCTCTCGCGCCAAACACGAACGGCCGTCGCTCGTGGAGCGATGTCGGTGTGACATCCATCGCGCGCCCGTGTCCATCGCTCGCCCAGCCGCCAGCCTGCTCGATGAGCATCGCAATCGGATGCACCTCGTAGAGCAGTCGCAGTCGTCCCCGCTCGTATCCCGCGCGCGCGTCGGCCGGGTAGAGGAACACACCACCACGCATGAGGATGCGATGCGCCTCCGCCACCAGCGAGGCGATCCAGCGCATGTTGAAGTTCACGCCGCGTGGTCCGGTTACACCCGCGAGACATTCCTCCACGTACGCCGCAACGGCCGGTTCCCAGTGGCGACGGTTCGACGCGTTGATCGCGAATTCCCGAGTGGTGGGGGCAATCGCAAGATACGGGTGCGTGAGCACCCATTCGCCGAGCTGCGGGTCGAGCGTGAATGCGTGGGTGCCCTCGCCGAGTGTGAGCACGAGCATCGCAGCCGGGCCGTACACCGCGTAACCGGCGCACACCTGCTCCGTGCCCGGGCGCAGGAAGTCGTCAATCGTCGGTGCTTCTCCGGGGCGCGGGGCACGACGCACCGAGAAGATGCTTCCCACGCTCATGTTCACGTCGATGTTGGACGAACCGTCGAGCGGATCAAAGCAGAGCAGGTACTTGCCGCGCACGTAGGGAGGCGGCACCACGTACGGCTCATCCAGTTCCTCCGACGCCATGCCCGCCAGAAAGCCGTTCCATTCGGTGGCGCGGAGGAACAGTTCGTTGCTGATCACGTCGAGCGGTCGCTGTGCCTCCCCCTGCCCGTTGGTGTGTTCCGTCTCACCGCCTGGCGTAGCCAGTGCGCCGCGGGACACCTGCAGCGCAATGGCCTTGCAGGCGAGGCCGATGTCGGTCAGGAGACCATCGAAGTCGCCGGTGGCATGTGACACGCCACGGCGGGATTCGATGAGAAACTGGGCAAGGGTGGGGCGGCCACCGGTCGGGGACGAACGCGTCATGCCGAACGATTGTCCACGAGGGGGCCCGCACGCTACTGTAGGCACATGAATCCCCCTGTCGCATTGCGTGGTGCCGGTCGGGCGGGGCGTCGCCTGCTGCTCGCCGTGTCGATACGTACCCTGCCACTCGTGGGCGCGTTCTGGCTCGTCGGGTGTGACCGTCCCGCCGTCGCGCCACCCGTGGCGTCCACGTGGACCCCCGATTCGATCGAGGCGCGCTTCGCCAACGTGCGCACCGCCACCGATTACGTGGGCGATTCGAGCTGTGTGGGATGTCATGCGGCCGAAGCGGCATCGTACGCGCAGCACAGCATGGCCAAGTCGTTCCACCGCTGGACTCCTGATGTGCGCGTGGAGCAGGCCATGGCGACCGCGCTGCGCAATGCGCCCACGGGCTATGCCTATCGTGTGGTGGACAGTGCCGGTGCGCTGTGGCAGGTGGAGACGCGTCCCGGTGATGCCGCGCAGCCGGTGCACGAGCTGCGGCGCCGCATCGACTACGTGATGGGCAGCGGCCGCCTGGCCCGTACGTACTTCACCGAGGAGAACGGGCGCCTCTTTCAGCTACCGCTCACCTGGTACGCCAATCACGGGTGGGACTTCAGCCCCGGTTACGAGATCAACAACGCCCGCTTTTCGCGCATGCTGCCGGACCGCTGTGTGGCGTGCCACTCGAGCTACCCTGTCGCCGCGCCGCATCTCGAGGGAAAGTATCCGGTGCTGCGTCCGGGGATCGGTTGCGAGCGCTGTCACGGCCCCGGTGCGCTCCACGTGAAGTCGCGTGGCGCTTCGTCACTCCCCACACCGGCTGCGGGGGCGTTCGACTCCACGATCGTGAATCCGGTGCGCCTGCCGCTCGACCGGCGCCTCGACACCTGTGAGCAGTGCCACGTGCACACCTCGGTGGCCGTTCTGCGTCAGGGGCGCACCGCCTTCGATTTCTCACCGGCGCGGCAACTCGAGGCGCAGTACGCGTACTTCAAGAACGGTGGTGACATCGATCTCGTCTCCCACGCGGATCGCCTGCGGCAGAGCGCCTGCTTCATCGCCTCGAAGACCAGCGACACACCGCTCGAATGCGCCAGCTGCCACAATCCGCACGCGCCGCCCCCAACCAAGGCCACGCGCAATCAGCCCTGTCTCTCGTGTCATACGAGCGGCGCACTCACCGCTGCCTTCACCGGGGCGAAGACTGCACAGCGTCCCTCCCACTTGCCGTCGAGTGATTGCGTGAGCTGTCACATGCCGGTCGTGAAGGAGCGAACGGTGCCGCACGGTACGTTCAGCGATCACTGGATCCGTATCCCCTCGACGGGCACCGCGCCCTCCGTGCCCGCCCAGCGGCCCATCGATCCGTACTTCGCGCGTGATCGCATCGCGCCGGACGGACCGCTGTACACGGCCATGGGCAAGGTGGTCTTCGCCTCGTTGTCGGGTGACGGGCGCGTCTTCGACGACGCGTCGGCCGAGCTCACGCCACTGCTCGCCGGCAACCGCGCCAATCCGCAGGCACACTTTCTCCTCGGCGTCGCGCATCAGGCGCGCGGACGGCAGGCGGAGGCGGTGCGCGCACTCGAAGACGCCCTCGCGCTCGGTGACACGCGTCCCGATGTGCTGCGAGCCCTCGCACAGTCCAAGGTGCGCCTGGGTGAACTCCGCGCTGCGCGCAAACTGTACGAGCAGGCGCTGTCCATGCAGCCGGCGCTGGCGTGGATGCGTGCAGAGTATGCCGATCTGCTGCAGCAGCAGGAGGAGCTCGACCGCGCGGTGCAGGAATACCAGCGTGCGCTGGCCGAGCAGCCCAGCCTGGCTGCGGCTGCCTTCAACCTCGGGCTCGCGCAGCTGGCGCTTGATCGCGAAGGCGATGCCGCCTCGGCATTCCTGAATGCCGTACGGCTCGATCCTGCGTATGCCACGGCACTCGATGCGCTGTTCGACGTGCGAGCGAGCGAGAAAAGCGTAAAGCAGCTCGTGCGGCGCGCGTCACCGGCACCGATGATCAGGAGCGCTCCGGTGCCCGGTGCCATCGCGGTACGTGCGGC
>CAZNZG010000179.1:0-1566 GCA_964577455.1 uncultured Gemmatimonas sp.
GGTGATCAAGGTGAACAGCGCCGAAGAGGCATTCGCCGTGAACAACGGCGTGCGCTACGGCCTCTCGAGCTCGGTGTACACGCGCAACGTGAACGTGGCCTTCCGGGCGCTGCAGGAGCTCGACAACGGCATCACCTACGTGAATGCCCCCACGATCGGCGCCGAAGCGCATCTGCCATTCGGCGGCGTGAAGGAGACGGGCAACGGGCATCGCGAAGGTGGTTGGGAAGTGTACGAGTTCTATTCGGAAACCAAGGTCGGCTACGTGGATTACTCGGGAGCGTTGCAGCGCGCCCAGATCGACAATTACTGAGGTGAGGACCCGCGCGCCGATGCCGGTCGTGAAACGGGAGCAGAAGTCATGAGTCCCGTGGACCGCCATCGGCGTGACGAGGCGCTGCGTGCGGCCAACCGCACGCGGCGTCGACCGGGGCAGTGGCTGCGGCTGGGGGGGCATAGGCTGACCGATTGGCTGGCGGTCGGCCCCCTGGCGCTGCTGTTGTTCCTCGCCGTGCGCACCTTCGCGGTGGAAGCGTTCCGCATCCCCAGCAGCAGCATGGAGCGCACGCTGTTGGTCGGCGACTTTCTGCTGGTCAACAAGTGGGTGTACGGGGCGGAGATCCCGTTCACCGGCCGACGGTTGCCGGCTGCGCGCATCCCGCGCCACAGCGACGTGGTTGTCTTCGACTGGCCGGTCGATCCCGACAAGGCGTTCGTGAAGCGGCTGGTGGGCCTGCCGGGTGACACCCTCGCCATGCAGGCGGGCGTGCTGCAGCGCAACGGGCGCATCGTGTCGGAACCGTATCTGCGCGCCGTTGGCGCCGATCCCGATGGCGCCAACAGTGCGGATGCGGAGGCGCTGGAGGCGCGCAACAGCTGGGGGCCGCTGGTGGTGCCGGCGCGCCACTACTTCGTGCTCGGTGACAACCGGGGTAACTCGCTGGACAGCCGCTACTGGGGCTTCGTTCCCGACAGCCTCCTGCGCGGTGAGCCGTGGGTGGTGTACTACAGCTTTACTCCCGATTCGACGCGCGCGGCGCCGTGGCTTACGCGCATCCGCTGGCAGCGCATTGGAACGACGGTCCGATAACGGCCCCGCATTTACGTCCCTTAATTGCGAGGGCGGTGCGTTGACGAATGGCGTTGCATCGGTAAGGCTTAATGGTCGCGTGGAATTCGCGCGGCGGCAGGACACCGCGTTTCCCTCCCACGCGGTGGCAATGATGAGCCTCTCAGCACCCGAGCCGGTCGAACATGGCGGTCACTCCCCCGAAAAAGAAGGCGTCGTACGAGGAAGGCTCTCTCGATCAGTATCTGCGTGACATCAGCGCATACCCACTGATCTCGCGCGAAGAAGAAGCCGAACTGGCACGACGTATTCGCGTGGGGGATCAGGACGCACTCGACAAGCTGGTCCGCTCCAATCTGCGGTTCGTGGTGAGTGTGGCGAAGAAGTACCAGAACCAGGGTGTGTCGCTCTCCGATCTGATCAACGAGGGCAACCTCGGGCTCATCCGCGCCGCCCACAAGTTCGACGAGACGAAGGGCATCAAGTTCATCTCGTAC
>CAZNZG010000179.1:1576-7291 GCA_964577455.1 uncultured Gemmatimonas sp.
AACCGTGCGGGCACGCTGCACCGCATCGGCAAGCGGGCCAATGCGCTGCTGCAGGAGCTCGGCCGCGAAGCGACGCATGCCGAAATCGCCGACGGCATGGACATCACCGAGGAAGAGGTCGCCAAGACGATGTCCATCTCTCAGGTGCATCTCTCCCTCGATGCGCCGCTCACCCCGGGAGAGGACAATCGCCTGCTCGACTACCTCCCCGACACGATGCACCCCACGCCCGACGAGCAGACGTTCGAAAAGGCGCTGACGGAAGCGATCGAAGAGTCACTGGGAGGCCTCAAGGAGCGCGAGGCGAAGATCCTCCGCCTGTATTTCGGGATCGATGGCTCGGAGCCCATGACCCTCGAGGAAATCGGTTCGCAGCTGGGCATCACGCGTGAACGGGTACGGCAGATCAAGGAGAAGGCGCTTTCGCGCCTGCGGCACGTGAGCCGCTCCAAGTCGCTGGAAAGTTTCCTCGGCTGATCTTCCTGCTAGATTGGTGGCATCCGGCCCCGGCACCCGCCGGGGTCTTGTGCTACCCGGGACTTACATCATGGCTTCCAACTACTCGTTCGATGTCACCACCGGCTGCGACCTGCAGGAGGTGGACAATGCGGTCAATCAGTCGCAGAAGGAGGTCACGCAGCGCTTCGACTTCAAGGGCTCGCACGTGCTCATCGACTTCCAGCGCGGCGAAAACCTGATCAAGCTCGAGGCTGAAGGGGAGATGCGGCACACGGCGCTCATCGACGTGCTGCGCGGCAAGCTGATCAAGCGTGGCGTGAGCGTGAAGAATCTCGAGTTCACCGATCCCAAGCCGGGAAGCCACGAGATCCTCCGCTCCGAGGTGAAGCTCAAGATGGCGCTCGACGCCGAGACGGCGAAGAAGGTCACCGCCGCCATCAAGGAAGCGAAGCTCAAGAAGATCACCGCGAGCATCCAGGGCGAGCAGGTGCGCGTGACCAGTCCCGACAAGGACGCACTGCAGGAGTGCATCGCCATGCTGCGGAAGGGCGACTTCGGGGTCGAGCTGCAGTTCGGCAATTTCCGGTGATCGGCGCGGCCCCCGTGAGCCTCCACGGGGGCCCGTTCGCAGGCGGACCCGGCTAGATTTCGTGGATGCTCAAGTTCGGTCTGGTCACCCTCGGGTGCGATAAGAATACGGTAGATTCCGAGCGGTATCTGGCGGACCTCGTGGCGCACGGCGCCGAGCCCGTGCAGGACCTCGGTGACGCCGACGTGATCGTGGTGAATACCTGTGGCTTCATCGACGCCGCCAAGGCCGAGTCGATCGAGGCCATAGTCGACGCGGCACGTCTCAAGGACGCCGGGCAGGTCAAGGCCGTCTTCGCGATCGGCTGCATGGTCGAGCGTCACAAGGACGAACTGGTGGATGCGCTCCCCGAGGTCGACGTCTTCCTCGGCAACTCCGAGACCGATCGCCTCGTGCCGGAATTGGTGGAGCGCGGTCTGCTCGGTGGCTCGCTGGTGGAGCACCCCGGAGTGCGTCTCTTCGGCGGTGACCTGCCACAGGTGCGCTACCTCAAGATCTCCGAGGGGTGCGACCATGGCTGCGCCTTCTGTGCCATTCCGCTCATGCGCGGCAAGCACCGCAGTTTTGCCTTGCCCGATCTGGTGCGCGAGGCACAGCTGCTCGAGGCGCAGGGCGCGCGCGAGATCAATCTCGTGGCCCAGGATCTGGCGCACTACGGACGCGATCGCCGCGACGGCAATGCGCTCCCCGAACTGCTCGAGGCACTGATCCGCGAGACCACGATCCCGTGGATCCGCAACATGTATCTCTACAGCACCGGCATCACGCCGCGGCTGCTCGAGGTGATCGCCGCCAATGACCGCATCGTGCGCTGGCTCGACACCCCAATGCAGCACGGCA
Organism: uncultured Gemmatimonas sp.; assembly: GCA_964577455.1. Lineage (GTDB taxonomy): Bacteria > Gemmatimonadota > Gemmatimonadetes > Gemmatimonadales > Gemmatimonadaceae > Gemmatimonas. The sequence goes on from CAZNZG010000179.1 coordinate 3,465, forward strand.
GCGATGCGGTGCTCGCGCGCATGCGCCGCCCGGAGCGGCAGAAGACCATCCGCGAACGGCTTGCGCAGTATCGCGCGATCGTCCCCGACCTTGCGGTGCGCACGAGCGTGATCGTGGGCTTCCCCGGGGAAACCGAGGACGATTTCAATACGCTCTGCGAGTTCCTCGAAGAGATGCAGTTCGACCGGGTGGGCGTGTTCACCTACTCACCGCAGGAAGGCACACGCGCGTACGGCATGGACGACGATGTGGCCGAGAGCATCAAGCAGGAACGCAAGGAGCGCATCGAGGAGTTGCAGCGCAGCATCACCGCGTCACGCTATGAACGGTTCCTCGGCCGTGAGGCGCGCGTGCTGGTGGAGCGCGCCGGTGATGGCGCTGGGCAGTGGGTGGCCCGCGCGCCGTGGCAGGCTGACGACATCGACGGCCTGATGCATGTGACCGTTCCCCCCGCGTCGGTCGAGGCGATGGGGACGCGCATCGTGCCCGGCGCCTTCATCGATGTGCACGTCGATCAGGTGATCGACGACTACGACTTCACCGCCACGCTGCTGCGCGTTGCCGACGCGCCGGCGATGGCTTCCCCCGTTCGTTCCACCCGCGCCTTGCCGCTGGTGGGCATCGACACCACGTCTGCAGGGAGCTTTGGCCGATGACCTCGCCTTCCGCGCTGCTCACCAACAACACGCGTTCCGCCGAGATCATGGCGCGAGCGCGTGGTCGCTTTCCGGGCGGGGTGAATTCGCCGGTGCGTGCCTTCCGCGGGGTGGGCGGCGAGCCCTTCGTGGCGGCGCGCGGCAAGGGCGCCCGCGTGTGGGACGCCGATGGAAACGAGTACATCGACTATGTGCTGAGCTGGGGCCCGCTCGTACTGGGGCACGCCCCCGACGAGGTGCTGGAGGAAGTCGCGCGCGTGATGCAGCTGGGCACGAGCTTCGGCATGCCCACCGAGCGCGAGGTCGAACTCGCCGACAGGATCGCCGACCGCATGCCGCACCTCGAGATGGTGCGTTTCACCAGCAGCGGCACCGAAGCCGCCATGAGCATTGCACGGCTGGCGCGGGCCATCACCAAGCGGGAATACATCCTCAAGTTCGAGGGGTGCTACCATGGCCATGCCGATGCCTTCCTCGTGAAGGCCGGTAGCGGAGTGGCCACGCTCGGCCTCCCCGACAGCCCGGGCGTGCCGGAGGCGCTCGCCAAGCTCACGCTCACCTGTGCGTACAACGATCTCGAGGCGGTGGAACGCATTGCGCGCGAGGTGCCGCTGGCAGCGATCATGCTCGAGCCGATCGTGGGCAACGGCGGCTACATCGAGCCCACGGCCGACTTCATTCCGGGGCTGCGCCGTATTGCTGACGAAACAGGGGCCTTGCTCGTCTTTGACGAAGTTATGACCGGTTTCCGCATCGCATACGGTGGCGCCGCCGAGCGCTTTGGCGTGACCCCCGACCTCACCGCCCTCGGGAAGGTGATCGGTGGGGGGCTGCCCGTGGCTGCCTATGGCGGCAAGCGTGAGTTCATGGAGCACATCGCCCCCACGGGCCCGGTGTATCAGGCGGGTACCCTGTCGGGCAATCCGCTGGCGATGGCGGGTGGTCTCGCCACGCTGCGTGCGCTCACGCGCGAGGTCCACGACGGCATCACGGCGCAGACCGCGAACCTCGTGCAGGGGATGCGCGATATCGCGGCCCGCCACGGTGTGCCGTTCACGGCCAGCCACAGTGGTTCGATGTGGGGCTTCTTCTTCCGCGACGGTGTGGTCCGCACCTTCGAGGAGGCGAAGACCTGCGATGTGGCGCTGTTCAGGCGCTTCTTCCACGCGGCGCGCCTTCGTGGCGTGAGTCTCGCGCCCAGTGCATTCGAGGCCGCATTCATGTCGGCTGCGCACGGGCCGTCGGAGATCGCCGAAACGCTCAACCGTCTCGACGACGCGCTCGGCGCGGCCCTCGCGCAGACGGATTGACCCATGACCCGCTCTCCATGACCACCCGTCCACGAACGCCCGGTCTGCGGCGCGCCCTCGGCGCGCTTCGCGGTCCCGTGTCGCAGGGGCTCCCTGCGCTGCTGTTCGGATCGGTGGTCATGGCGGCGGGGGTGGTGTTGGCCTGCTCGCCGCGGCAGCGTTCGCTCCCGCCGGCAGAGGCGGCACCTGAGGCCGTGGAAACCCGGGAAATGCCGGGGCGCCTCGCGCGCGATCGCGTGGCCATGGTGGCGATTGCGGGGCGAATGGCCGAAGCGCCGGTCAGTGCCACCGGGCGCTGGCGCATCGACGAGCAGGGCGGACGGGTCGCGCTGGTGAAGGGGCGCGGCGGAGAGCCCTGGCGCGTGGAGCACAAGAACGGGCTGCTTCGGGTGACCGGCGAGGGTGGCGACGCGACGCCGTGGCGGCACGGCCCATTCGTGGCCCGGCCGCTCGACAACACGTTCCTGCGCTACGGGAACCGCCGGTTTCGCGGAGAACTCGTGTTCACTGCCACCGACAGCGGCGTCATGGTGGTGAACCGGCTCCCCGTCGAGGAGTACCTGCGCGGTGTGGTACCGCTCGAGATGCCGGCTCGCGGTCCGATGGACCGGGCGGCGCTCGAAGCCCAGGCCATCGCGGCGCGAAGCTATGCGTACAAGCGCGTGCCGAGCGGTGTGGTGGAGGAGCCGGTGGTGGGCTTCAATCTCGTGGCGACCGTGCAGCATCAGGTGTACGGCGGCGTGGATGCCGAGCATCCGGTGGTGAACGAGGCGATCGACGCGACGGCGGGGCAGGTGCTCCGGTACAATGGGCTGCTGGTGGATGCGCCCTATTCGTCCAGCTGCGGCGGCCGTACGGCGCTGCCCAGCGAAGCCTGGCGCGGGGTGAGGGACGAACCGTATCTGCCCTCGGTGGACGACGTGGACCCGCGTACCGGGCGCCCGTATTGCGACATCTCGCCGCGCCACCAGTGGCACGCGGAGTTCGACGAGACGCAGCTGCAGGACATCGTGCGGCGTGCCCTGCAGCTCAACGGCGCGCGGGACCCGAGGCCGGTGGCGGTACGGGAGTTTTCGGTGCCCGCACGCGGTCGTTCGGGACGGGCGGCGAGTGTGGTGCTGCGTACCGAGCGTGGCGACGTGACCATCTCCGCCCGCGACATTCGCGCCATTCTGCGCGATGCGCGTGGCGCGATCCTGAACAGCACGTATTTTTCCGTGGACCGCGAAGCGCGCGGGCGTGGACGGCTTGCGGGTCTCACGCTGCGCGGCGTCGGCAACGGCCACGGAGTGGGGATGTGTCAGTGGGGAGCGATCGGCCGGTCTCGGGCCGGGGCCGATGCCCGCGCGATCCTGCGCCATTACTATCCGGGGACCGTCGTCGGCTTCGCCGACTGATCTGCTACCCCCGGAGGCGTGAATGAAGGACGGCGTACGTATCGCCGTCGTCGGCACGGGTGCCATTGCCCAGCTGACGCACATCCCAGTCCTGTCCAAGTTGCGCGGCGCGCAACTCGTTGCCCTCTGCGACAACGATGCCGCCAAGGCACGCGCGCTGGCCGATCGCTTCGGGGTGCCCGACGTGTTCACCGACTTCGAGGAGCTGCTCGACAGCGACGAGCTCGATGCGGTGGTAATCGCCACGCCCAATCATCTGCACGAGCCGCACGTGCTGAGTGCGCTGCGCAAGAAGCTGCACGTGCTCTGCGTGCGGCCGCTTGCGTTGACGTCTCGGGGCATCGAGCGGTGCATCACCGCGGCGCAGAAGGCCGACGTGCGCCTCGTGGTGGGGCACAATCATCGCTTCCGCAGCGATACGCAGTCGCTCGACCAGTTCATCCGTAACGGTGAACTGGGGCAGG
>CAZNZG010000180.1:0-7276 GCA_964577455.1 uncultured Gemmatimonas sp.
GGCCACATGGTGCAGCACCTCATCCTTACGCTCGTCGTGCCCCCGCTGATGATCGTCGGCACGCCGGGATGGATGCTGCGACCGCTCCTTCGTCGTGCCTCACTCTTCGCCGCAGCGCGCAAGCTCACGAGCATCACCTCCTGCTTCGTGATCTTCAACGTGGTGCTGGCCTTCTGGCACCTGCCGCCGCTCTACAATCTCGCGCTCGCCAATCACGGCGTGCACATCGGCCAGCATCTCATGTTCATCGCGGCGTCGGTGCTCATGTGGTGGCCGCTCATGTCGCCGCTCCCCGAGCTGCCACGCGCGGCGTATCCGGCGCAGATGTTGTACTGCTTCCTCATGGTGATTCCCATGTCGATCATCTCGATCTACATCGCGATGGCCGACACGCTGCTCTATCCGGCGTACGCCGCGGCGCCACGCATCATGGGGATCACGCCCATGCAGGATCAGCAGTACGGGGGGCTCATCATGTGGATTCCCGGCGGCGTCTTCTTCTACGCGGTGATGACGGTGGTGTTCTTCAAGTGGTCCAACCGCGGTGAGGACTCCGAGGAAAGTGCGCAGGTGGGTTGGGTGCCGAGCGCCCAGTCGTGACCGGCGAACGCGGCGGCGCACGCGGCGGCAACACGGGCGGTCCCGGCGGCAGTAACCGCGGACGTGGTGGCCCGCCGAAGGGCGGCGCCGGTTCGGGCGGTGGCAAGGCGTCGCCGCGGTCCGGCGCCGGCAAGCGCGGCGATGGGCGCAGTGCGGGCAAAAAAGGCGCATCCGGCCGCGGCGCTGTCGACTGGAAGGCGATCGAGAAGCAGCGCGCCGACAAGGGGCGGCCGAAGTGGAGCAAGCCGCCCGAGGCCACCAGTTCGGCCGACAGTGACGACGTCGAGCGAAGCGCGCCGCGCGCCGCCACTCCCCCGTCGACACGGCCAGCGCCGAGGCACGCCCCGCGTGTGCAGGCGCCGATTACCGATGCCGGACGCTCGGTGCGCGTGTCGCGGATCTTCCATGTGCCGGCCAGCGCGATCTTCCGGGCGATCAACGACCTCGACAAGCGCGGCTGGGCCCCCGATCCGCTCTACAAGATCGTGAGTGTGCTTGCCCCGCGTTTCATCCGCCTGGCCTTTCCCGACGGCTCGCTCGTGGGGATCGCGGTCATGCGGCAGGGCAACGCGCGCTGCACCGTGAGCGTGGAGCACTCGCGAATCCCCGACGGCGCATCCGATGCGCAGGTCCGCGACCGGTGGACGGTGGCGCTCGCCGCGCTCTCTGAGCAGATCGACTCCGGCTGGGACTGACGCCGTCGCGTCATTCGGGGGACCGGTCCTCGCCGGCCCTGCGCGCCGGACTGCGTTGCCTCCCTGATCGTTCACGCTCATCTTCGATGGATCGACCAGTCAGCCATGGGCCTTTTGCCGCTATCCGCCATGACCCGTCCCCGCCCGCTGCTCGCCGTATCGCTCACGTGGGCTGTGCCCGCCGCCTTGTTTATTGCCGCCTGCGGCGGTGACGCGGCCTCGAACGACGACAGCTCCGGCAACAAGCAGGCTGCGACCGGCCCGACCTGCACGAGCATGGATACCACGCCGGTGGGGCTCGCCGTACTCGACTACATCACCACGGCCGATCCGCATCCGCAGCGCTATCTGACGGCGGCCGGTACCGATTCCGCCGTGCCCGACGACGGCTTCAAGGTGCTGCAGAACAAGGGCCCCACGTACTTCTACAGCAGCGACCCCAAGGCACAGGCACAGATCAAGGACAAGCTCGCCTCGGTCGGTCCCTACGCGTCGCTGCTGGTGGTGTACAAGGGCAAGGCGGAGGCCGACAACGGCAACACCGTCACGGTCACCCTCGCCGGTCACTACGTGGGCGGTGAACACGATGGCAAGACGGCACCGGTCCGGCAGATCACCGTGCGCTGCGACTCCGCCGGGTGGCGGCTCCCCTCGTCGAAGACGGCGCCGGGCAAGCCCGCCACGCCCGCTGCCGCCAACGCCGACTCGACGGGCGCCACGAAGTGACGGTCGCGAAGACGGAGCGACTGCAGTCGCTCGATGTCTTCCGAGGCATGACGGTGGCCGGCATGCTGCTGGTCAACAATCCGGGCACCTGGTCGGCGATCTATCCGCCACTGCAACACGCGCCGTGGCATGGCTGGACGCCCACGGACCTGATCTTTCCGTTCTTCCTGTTCATCGTGGGGATCACCACGGAGCTCTCGCTCCGTGCGCGGCGCGCTCGTGGCGATGACGAGCGCGCCATCCTGCAGCAGATCCTCAAGCGTGGCGCGCTCATCTTTCTGTTCGGCTTCCTGCTCTCCGGGTTCCCCTTCTTCACGTGGGGGCCGTCGCTCGACGGTGCGTCATTCGGCGAGCGCGTGATGCACCGGATCGAGCATTGGCGCGTGATGGGGGTGCTGCAGCGCATCGGCGTGGCCTACCTGATCGGTGGCCTGCTCACCTGGCGCACGACCATCCGCCAGCAGATGGTGATCCTCACCACGCTGTTGCTCGGCTACTGGGCCCTCATGACGCTCGTCCCCGTGCCCGACACCGGCGTGCCGGGGCGCTTCGTGCTCGACAAGCCCGATCAGCTCTTGAGCGCGTGGCTCGACCGCACGCTGCTCGGTACCGACCACCTCTGGGTGGGCGGAAAGACGTGGGACCCCGAGGGGCTGCTGAGCACGCTGCCCGCCGTGGGCACCATGATTTGCGGGACCTTCGCGGGGAAGTGGATCGCGCAGCAGCAGCGCGCGCTCAGCGAACGTCTCGCGGGGTTGTTTGCCGTGGGCGCACTGGCGATGATGCTCGGCTCGATGTGGCACTGGGTCTTCCCGATCAACAAGAACATCTGGACCAGCTCCTACGTGCTCTTCACGGCGGGCATCGGTGCCGTCACACTCGCCACGTGCATGTGGCTCATCGATGTGATGCAGCTCCGTCGCTGGACCTTTCCGTTTCTGGTGTACGGCGTCAATCCGATGCTGGCCTTCCTGGGCTCGGGGCTGATGGCTCGCTGCATCTCGTCGATCTGGACGTGGGACACCGGAAACGGAACGCGGACCTCGGCACAGGGGTTCGTATTCAATACGCTGTACGCTTCATGGCTTCCGCCGCGGGAAGCCTCGTTCGCCTACGCCGTAAGCTTCGTGGCGTTCTGGTTCCTCGTGCTCTGGGCCGCCTGGAAGCGCGGGTTCGTTCTCAAGGTCTGACGTCATGATCCGTCGTACTCGCACGTCCGTTCGACCGCTGTGGCTGCAGTCGTGCGGATTGGCGCTGGCTTTGCTGGTGGCCGCTCCGATCGTGCCGCCGGCCGTCGCGAGCGCGGCCACGGTGGCCGCGGTCGCCACGCCCGTGTCCGTTGCCCTCGCCCCCATGCAGGCGAAGAAAGGGCAGAGCAAGCGGACCAAGAAAAAAGCGCCGTCCAAGCCCCGTTCGAAGCGCGCCAGCAGCGCCACGTCGCGACGCAGTCGCGCGCCCATCGTACCGGTGTTGCGCCACACGGAGCCGCGTGGCGCGGGAGCGCTCACCGCCGACCTCACCACCCTGCTGGGCAGTCGCACGCGCAACGGGGAATGGGGGGCGATCGTCGTGTCGATCACGCGGGGCGACACGCTCTTCGCGCACGGCGCCGACAGCAAGCTCGTCCCCGCCAGCACGATGAAGCTGTTCACCGCCGCCATCGCGCTCGACAAGTTGGGAGCCGAGCACACGTTCAGCACGGACGTCCTGCGCGACGGCACCGTGGACGGCGCCGGCACGCTCAAGGGGAATCTCGTGCTGCGGGGTGATGGCGATCCGTCGCTCTCCCCCCGCTTCGTGCGCGGCGGCCCCAGCGCTCCCATGATGCTGCTCGCGCAGTTCACTGCCGGCGCCGGCATTCGGCGCGTGACGGGCGATCTGATCGCCGACGCCTCCGCCTTCGAAACGCGGCGCATCCCCGAGGGGTGGCTCACGCGCTACGCCGGCGCTGGCTACGCCGCGCCCTTCTCCGCCCTTTCGCTCAACGAAAACATCGTGATCGTGGGGGTGACCCCCGGCAAGTCGGGGGGCGCCGCACAGGTGTTTCTCGAACCCGCCACCCGTGGCCTCACGCTCACCAATACGGTACGCACCGTGGCGGGGAGCGGTACCCGCATCAGCGCGCGACGCATCGGCGACGATCGCGTGGTGGTATCGGGGACGATCGGCGCACGCGCGGGCACGGCGCGGTATCAGCTGGTGGTGGGCGATCCGGTCACCTTCACCGCCGGGGCCTTCCGGGCTGCACTCGAGCAGGTGGGGGTGCAGGTGGACGGCGAGATCCGCATGGCGCGCACCCCCGACAACGCCGCCCTCCTCACCAGTCTGCCGTCGCCACCGCTGGCGCGCCTGGTGAGTGTGATGAATCGCGAGAGCATCAACCACTACGCCGAAATGCTCTATCGCAACGCGGCGCGCGGTCTCGAAAAGAAGGGCGTGGGCTCGGCGGAAACGGCAGGGGAAACGCTGCGCACGTTCCTCACGAAGCAGGTCGGGCTCCCCGGCGATGCCGTGAGTGCCACCGATGGCAGCGGGCTCTCGGTGCTCGATCGCGTCACGCCGCGTTCCCTGGTGCAACTGCTCGATCACTCCCACCGTGCGCCGTGGGGCAGCGCCTTCCACGCCTCGCTCCCCGTGGCCGGTGAGTCAGAGCTGCTGCGCAACCGCATGCGCGCCACGCCGGCACAAGGCAACCTGCACGCGAAGACGGGCACGACCAACGACGTGATCGGTCTGGCGGGTTACGTGACTGCCGAGAACGGGGAGATCCTCGCCTTCGCGTTCCTGTACAACGGCAAGGACCGTTGGCACGCACGTGAGACGATCGATGCAATGGGACCGACGATGGCGGCGTTTTCGAGGGAGTGATATCTGGGGGCACGATCGACTGCGGAACTGCGGGAGCGTGAACTTCGGGAGCTCGAACCACGGGAGCTTGAACCACGGGAGCCTTGACTGCGAAGGGAAACAAGAACGCGCGACGGCGAATGGTTCGCTGTCGCGCGTTGTGGCTTCCGGTGTGCCGGCTTCCGTGGTCGCAGCTTCCGTAGCTCCCGCTCCCGCAGTTCCGCCGTTTGCGGTTTACTTGCGCGCCTTGCGATCCTTCCCCGTTGGCAGTGCGCCTCGCACCAGCTTCGCGCCTGCGCGCGGGTCGAGGTCCATGCCCTTGGCGGTGGTGAGGGCGCGGAAGCCGGAGACCATGAAGCCGCTGCTGCTGGTGCCCGACACCACGGTGCTATTGTAGCCCACGGCGAACGCGCCGCCGCTGCCCGCGGGAGAGCCGCTCACCGACCAGAGCAGATCGGCCGTGCCCGACGTCATGCTGCTCCAGCTCGTGCCGTTCCAGCGCAGGATGGTGCCGCTTTCGCCGGTGGCGTACACATCGTTGGCGCTCGGTCCCCACACCGACGTGAGCACGGTACTCACGGGCATCGACATGCTGTTCCATGCCGAGCCGGTGTTGCGGAACGCGATGCCGCCGGTGCCCGCGGAGTTGGCGCCCACGGCGATCTGGTTGGAGGCCGCCGATGACCACAGGCCGGCCAGCGTGCCCGAGGTCGGGGCATTCACCGTGCTCCAGCTGGTGCCGTTGAAGCGCAGCGCCGTGCCGTTCTCGCCGCTCACGTGCACGTCGTTGGCCGACGATCCATGCACCACCCACAGCGCCGAGCCGGAGGTGGTGGCCACACTCCACGATGCCCCGTTGAAGCGGAGCACCTCGCCGTTGGAGGTGACCGCGTACACGTTGTTGGACGCCGTACCCCAAAGTCCGTACACGCTGCCGGAGCTCGGGAAGCTCATGCTGCTCCAGCTGCTGCCGTTCCAGCGCAGCATCGTGCCGTTGTCGCCGCCGGCGAACGCGTCGCTGGTGCCCGTGCCCCACACGGCGTTGAGGGTGGCCGTGGTGGGCGTGGTCTGCCGCGACCACGTCGAGCCGTTCCAGCGGTACACGAAGCCGAACTCGCCCACCGCCCAGGCGTTGCTGGCCGATGTGGTCCAGACGTCGATCAGGTCGGGCGCGAGGTTCACCGTTTCCCACGTGGTGCCGCTGAGGCGCATCACGCTGCCACGCTGTCCGCTCGTCCACACGTTTCCGGTCGCATCGATGTTCGAACCGAAGAGACGCGGGGCGTACGGCGTCGTGGCGAGCACCAGCGTGCTGCCATTCAGCTGGTACAGCCCGTCGTCACTCGCGAGATAGTAGCGGTTGCTGTTGGCGGCGCTGCCGCTCACGCCGTAGAAGTCGGCCGTCACGCTGCCACCGCTCACGCGGCTCCAGCTCGAGCCGTTGAAGCGGAGTACGGTACCGAAGGTGCCGACCGCCACGACGTCGCTACCGCTGATCCCGAACACGCTGTTGAGCGTTTCGCTTGTCCCCGAGGTGAGTCGCGTCCAGCTGCTGCCATTCCAGCGCAGCGTTTCACCGCCCGTTCCCACGGCAATCGCCGTGCTCCCCGACGACCACACGGCGTTGAGCGTTTGCGTGGAGCCCGTCGATGTGCTCGCGAAACCGCTGCCGGTGAAGCGCAACGCCACGCCGTTGCCGCCCACGGCGAAGCCACTCGACGCGCTCTCGAGGAACACGCCGTTGAGGGTCTGCGTGGTGCCACTGCTCATGCTGCTCCAGCTCGACCCGTCGAAGCGCACCGCCACCCCGTTGGTGCCGACCGCCACAGCGCTGCTGGTGCTCGTCGCACTCACCGCGAGGAACTGTGTGCCGTACGTGGTGCCGCGCGCCGCGAGTGACCAGTTCCCGCCGCTCAGGCGGTACACATCGCCCTTGGAGTTCACGGCGAAGGCGTTGGTCGCGTCCACGCCGTCGATCGACACCACGTCTTCATGGAGTGCGCCACCGAGGCGCGAGGCCGCCCAGCTGGTCGCCAGCTGCGATGGGAGAGCGGTCACGGTGATCGCTACCGTGGCACTCTTGGTGGAATCGGCCGAGGACGTCACCGTCACCGCGGCCGACCCGTTGGCCAGCGCCGTCACGAGCCCGGTGACGTTCACGCTCGCCACCGACGGATTGTTGCTACGATAGGTGACCGCCGTCGAGGCGCCGTTGCTGACCGTGACGTTGGGCACCAGCTGCACCGTCTGCCCGCTCTGGAGATTCACTGCACTCGGACTCACGCTCACCGAGCGTACGCTCGGCACCGTGTTCACGGTGATGGTCGCCGAGGCGCGACGCGTGGTGTCGGCCACCGACACCGCTGTGATCGTGACCGTCCCGTAGGCCACGCCGGTCACGAGACCGC
>CAZNZG010000181.1:0-7262 GCA_964577455.1 uncultured Gemmatimonas sp.
CGCGGCCGGCGGCGCGAGGCCATCCGGCTGGCTGGCGCCAAAGCCCCGGATCCGGTAGCATCGGAAAAACCCCCGGAGGAGCCCAGCCCGTGGCGAAGTATGTCTTTGTGACCGGAGGCGTCACCTCCTCGCTCGGCAAAGGCATCACCGCCGCCAGCATCGGCCGGCTCCTCAAGGCTCGCGGCGTCTCCGTCTCCGTCCTCAAGCTCGACCCGTACATCAACGTCGACCCGGGGACGATGAGCCCCTACCAGCACGGCGAGGTGTTCGTCACCGACGACGGCGCCGAGACCGACCTGGACCTCGGGCACTACGAGCGGTTCCTCGACCGCCCGCTGTCGCAGGCGAACAACATTACCACGGGACGCATCTACTCCAACGTGATCACCAAGGAACGCCGCGGTGAATACCTCGGCTCCACGGTGCAGGTCATTCCGCACATCACCGACGAGATCAAGAATGCCGTGAAGCGCATCGCGCCCGGCAACGACGTGGTGCTCGTCGAGATCGGTGGCACCGTCGGCGACATCGAATCGCTGCCGTTCCTCGAGGCGATCCGGCAGTTCCGCCGCGAAGTGGGCAAGGAAAACGCGATCTTCGTGCACCTGACCCTGGTGCCGTACATCGCCGCCGCGGGTGAAGTGAAGACCAAGCCCACGCAGCACTCCGTGCGCGAGCTCATGGAGATCGGCATCCAGCCCGACTTCCTCATCTGCCGCAGCGAGAAGCCGCTTCAGGACGACGTGAAGCGCAAGATCGCCCTCTTCTGCAACGTGGACTTCGGTGCCGTCATCGAGAGCCCCGACGTGCCCACGATCTATCAGATCCCGCTCGTATTCGAGCAGCAGGGCTTTGCGGACCGCGTGATGGAGCGCCTGCGTCTCAGCGCGCCCACGCCGGATCTTTCGGCATGGCGCACCATGGTGCAGCGCATCACCCACCCGCGGGAGAAGGTGAAGATCTGCGTGGTGGGCAAGTACACCGACTACATCGACAGCTACAAGAGCGTGCAGGAAGCGCTCATCCACGGCGGCATTGCCAACGATGTGGGCGTGGAGCTGGCGTGGACGTCGAGTGACCTGTTCACGAGCGCCGAGAAGGCGCGCGAGATCCTGTCGCAGTACCACGGCCTGCTTGTGCCGGGTGGGTTCGGCGTGCGCGGGGTGGAGGGCATGGTGGAGGCCATTCGGGCCGCGCGTGAGCTGCAGTTGCCGTTCTTCGGCATCTGCCTGGGCATGCAGGTGGCCATCATCGAGTTCTCCCGCAACGTGCTCGGCCTCGATGACAGCCATTCGAGCGAGTTCGCCCCGGAATGCGGCCATCCGGTCATTTCGCTGATGGACTCGCAGCGGGAGGTAACCGACAAGGGTGGCACCATGCGCCTCGGGGCCTATCCGTGCCGTTTGCAGCGCGGATCACGAGCCGCCGAGATCTACGGGCAGCCGGAGGTGAGTGAGCGGCACCGGCATCGCTACGAAGTGTCCAACCGCTATCGCGAGCGCTTCATCGAACAAGGGATGCGCTTGAGCGGTCTCTCGCCGGACGACTCGCTGGTGGAGATGATCGAACTGCCGGCACATCCGTGGTTCGTGGGTTGCCAGTTCCACCCGGAACTGCAGTCTCGCCCGCTCCGTCCGCATCCGCTCTTTGCCGGCTTCGTGGCTGCCGCCGACGCGCGTCGCCGTGCCGAAGCGGAAGTCGCCGGTGCACCAGCGCTCGCCCACGTGAACCAGTGACGGGAGCTGCAACCGTGGCCGATTCGCTGTTTCCGTCCGACCGACTGTTCCTGATCGCCGGTCCCTGCCAGCTCGAAGACGACGCGCTCAATCTTCGGGTGGGTGAGGCACTGGCCCGTCTGGCCGTGCAGGTGCCGGGGGGAGTCATCTTCAAGGCGAGCTTCGACAAGGCCAATCGCTCCAATGTGGACGGTGTGCGGGGCCCCGGCCTCGACGCTGGCCTGGCCGCGCTCGATCGTGTTCGCGCCGCCACGGGATTGCCCATTCTCACCGATGTCCACGAGGCTGGGCAGTGTGCGCCGGCCGCAGAGGTCGTGGATGTACTGCAGATCCCCGCCTTTCTGTGTCGCCAGACCGACCTCCTCGTGGCCGCTGGTGCCACCGGCAAGGCCGTGAACGTGAAGAAGGGGCAGTGGATGCACCCGGAGGGCATGAAGGGGGCGGTGCGCAAGGTCGAAGCCGGTGCCGCACTCGCCGGCCGGCAGGTGGGCGCACTCGCCGTGACTGAACGCGGGACGTTCTTCGGCTACGGGGATCTCGTCGTCGACATGCGGGCATTTCCGCGTATGCGCGAAGCCTGCAGCGTCCCCGTGATCTTCGATGCCACGCACAGCGTGCAACGTCCAGGGCAGGGTGCCGGCGGTGCCAGCGGCGGCGCCCGTGAATTCATTCCGCCCCTCACTTTCGCCGCCGTGGCAGCGGGTGCGCAGGGGCTGTTCCTCGAGACCCATCCGCACCCCGACGCGGCGCCGAGCGATGGCCCCAACATGATCGCGCTCGACATGCTTCCCGATCTCGTGAAGCGCGCGGTGGACATCTGGGACCGGGCATCGCGTTGATGACGCTCGGTGACGCGCTCCCGCCGCTGGACGTACACGCGCCCCGTATCGCACCGGCGATCGCCCGACGGATCAAGGTCGTCGGCTTCGATGTGGACGGCGTGCTGACGGACGGCGGGCTCTATCTGGGCAGTGCCACGCACGACGGACACCTCGTGCCGTTCGAACTCAAGCGTTACGACGTGCAGGACGGTCTTGGCATGGCGATGCTGCGTGACTGCGGGCTCAAGGTCGTGCTCATCACGGGACGGGTTTCGGAGAGCGTGGCCATGCGGGGGCGCGAGCTTCGCGTCGATGCCTGCCTGCAGGATGCGAAGGCGAAGAAGCTTCCCGCGATGCGGCGGCTCTGCGCACAGTTCGGGGTGAGCCTCGACGAGGTGGCGTTCGTGGGCGATGACCTTCCCGATCTTGCACTCCTCCGCGCCGTGGGGCTTCCCGTGGCCGTTGCGAACAGCACGCCGGAAGTTGCACGATGTGCGCACTTGCAGCTCACCGCGCGCGGTGGACACGGCGCCGTGCGCGAGTTTGCCGAGGCGCTGCTCGCCGCACGCGGCGAGTGGAGCGATGCGGTGGAGCGATACGTGAAGAGTCGCAGTGTGGATGATGCGGATGAGCCGTCGGAGGTAACGCAGTGACCACGCCATCGTTGAACGCCGAGAGCGAAACGCGCGCGGCGCAGATCATCGATCGCGGCCGTCGTGTGCTGCGGCTCGAAGCCGAGGCGCTGCGCGCGTCGGAGCTGGCGCTCGGTGAGGAGTTCGCTCGCGCCGTGCAACTGCTGTCCGGTTGCCGGGGACGGGTGATCATCGCCGGTGTCGGCAAATCCGGGCTGGTGGGGCGCAAGATGGCAGCCACGTTCACGTCGACGGGCACCCCGGCCATGTTCCTGCATCCCGTCGAGAGCGTGCATGGCGATCTCGGGATCGTCGGCCCGGACGACGTGGCGATTCTCATCTCCAAGAGCGGCGAGAGCGAAGAACTGCTCGGGCTCATCGAAGCGCTGGCGCGGATGGGGGTGACGATGATCGGTATGACGGCGGTCGCGTCGTCGCGCCTTGGCCGCCTCTCCGACGTGACGCTCGACCTCGGTGTGCGCGAGGAGGCCTGTCCGCACGATCTCGCACCTACCACCAGTACGACCGTGACCATGGCACTCGGTGACGCGCTGGCGGTGGCCGTGCTGCAGGAAAAGGGCTTCCGGGCTGAAGACTTCGCGAAACTGCACCCCGGCGGTGCGCTCGGCCGTCGCTTGCTTACGCGCGTGGCCGATGTCATGGAGCGCGATCGTCTGCCGGTGCTGGGCCGTGAAGCCACCATGCGTGATGCCGTGGTGCTGCTGGCGGAGCGCCGCGGGATTGCCATTGTGGTGGAACAGGAACAGGTGTCCGGGGTCGTGACGGCTGGCGATCTGACCAGACTGTTCGAACGCCAGCAGGATGTGCTGTCGGTCCCCGTGACCGCGGTCATGACCACATCGCCGAGATTGGCGGAAGATCACGAACTGGGGAGCGCGGTGGTGCATCGGATGGAAACGCATGGCATCATGGCCATGCCGGTGGTGAACGTGACCGGTGCGCTGGTGGGCGTGGTGCACTTGCACGATCTCATGCGGGCCGGGGCCGTCTGATGGCGTCGGGTCGCACGTTACCGGCACTTCGGAGCGCGGTGGCCTCCGGATTGGCCATCGTCACGCTGGCGGGCGCGGCCTGTCCGAAGAAGGGACCGGAAATGAAGCGCGCGCAGGGCAGCGCCATCCCGGATTCCGCCGATCAGGTGGCATTCGGGGTGCGCCACGTGCTCACCAACAAAGGGGTGAACAACGGTGAACTGCTGGCCGACACCGCCTTCTCCTACGAGGACGGCAGTCGGCTCGAGATGCGACGCGTCAATCTCACCTTCTTCACCGCGCAGGGGCTCAAGGATGGGGTGCTGACCTCGCGCAGCGGGACCTACAACTCGCGCCTGCAGCGCCTGGAGGCGCGCGGCGATGTGGTGGTGGTGCGCGAGGACGGCAAGCGCTTTACCTCGCAGCAGTTGGTGTTCGATCAGGTGCGCAACCAGTTCTACTCCGACTCCGCCTTCGTGCTCAACGAGCCCAAGCGTCAGCTTTCGGGAATCGGTTTCGAGTCGGATCCCAAGCTCAACAACTTTCGCTGCCTTCGCGCCTGCAAGGGCGTAGCGCCGGTGCAGGTTCCGACGCGCTGATGCGACAGCCTCTGTCAGCCCGCCTGCTGCGTCGCACCCGCGCCATCGTGCTGCCGAGCGTGGTCCTCACGCTTGCGAGCATCGCCGGGTGTCGTGGTGCGCGCAAGTCGCCGGCACCGGCCGCAGCACCGGCGGCGGCCGTTCCGCCTGCTCCCGCTGATTCCACTCCGCCAAAGCCGGTGGATTCGGTCGTGACAAAGGCCGCGGACAGCGTCAGCGTCGCACCGGTCACCCCCCCCGCGGATTCGGCCAAGAAGCCGGCGGCTCGGAAGAAGCCGCCGGCAGCATCGCGCCCCTGTGTGATGGATTTCTCCGAGTCGCCGCCGGAGACACGTCTGCTCTACAGCCGGATCAACGAATCGATCTCCAACACCTTCATCGGCGGCGGGTTCGTCGGTCACTGTCAGGGTGAGAACAACCGGCTGCGCGCCGATAGCGCCGAACAGTTCCAGGCCGCGGGGATCGTGAATCTTTACGGCAACGTGGTGTACGAAGAACCCGACAAGGTACAGATCACCGCCACACACGCCACGTACTTCACCAAGGAAGGGCGCCTCTACGCCGACGGCAACGTGGTGGCCACGCAGTTGGCCACCGGCAGCACCTTCTCGGGTCCGAGCATCGAGTATTTCCGCAGTACGCCGGAACGCCCGCAGGCACGGCTCATCGCACCGGCGCGTTCCGTCGCGACGCTGATCGAAAAGGACAGCAGCGGCAAGGCCAAGCCGCCCACGTACATTGCCGCGAACCGCTTCGAGGATGCCGGTGATTCGCTGCTCATGGCATGGGGCGACGTGCAGATCGATCGCGAGAAGATCAATGCGCGCTCCGATTCGGCCTCGTTCGACAAGATCACCGAGCAGTCCCGACTCATCCGCGCCGCCCGCATCGTGAACCGTGACACCGCACAACGGTTCACGCTCGTGGGGGATACGATCGACATGTACAACAAGGCCCGTCAGCTCGAACGGGTGGTGGCGCGTCACAAGGGGATCGCCACCAGCGATGATCTGGTGCTCAACGCCGAGACCATCGACATGCGGCTGGTCCAGCAGCAGTTGTCGGAGGCCTTCGCGTTTGGAAAGGGCCGGGCCACGGCGACGACGCCGCAGCAGGATGTGGTGGCAGACTCCCTGCGCATCCGCATGGCGGAGAAACAGGTGCGGGAAGTGCGGGCCATCGGTGATGCGCTGGCAGTCGGCACCCCGGACACGCTCAAAATCACCACGAAGGACAAGGATGTGCTGCGTGGTGACAGCGTACTGGCGTTCTTCGATAGCAGCGCCGCGGCCGTGGCCGACACCACGAACGGTGCCCGGGTGAAGGAAATCCGTGCGCTCGGCAACGCCAGTTCGCTCTTCCATATCGCCAGTTCCAAGGGCAAGAGCACCCCACCGTCGATCAACTACGTGCGAGGGGTCCGCATTTTCGTGCATTTCGACACGGGTGCCGTACGCGACGTGCGCGTAGATTCCGCTGCATCCGGAGTGTATCTCGAACCGGCCCCTGACAGTCTTTCCGATAGTACGACCGCTGACGCCGACCGTGGTCGGGGCCAACGGGGCCGTGCAGGCCAGAGAACTCCCCCGGCGCCCAAGCCGGCATCGAACACCGCACCGCAGTCGCCACCACGACGTCCCCCGGGACAAGAGTCGTTCCCGATGGATCGCTCGCCGGTGAGTCCCACCTCCGATCCCCGCCGCCGTTCATGACCGATTCGTCCGCCTCCCGTACGCCCGAGCCCAACGACGACGTGCTGTCGCTGGTGGAGCGCGCCGTACATGGTGACCGATCGCTGGCCATCGTCATGGGGGCCATCCTCGAGCGGGCCGACATGACCGGCGCCGTGCCGATGCACGTGCTGGTACGGCAGTACATCGAGCTGGCGGGAGACGACGGGCGCGCCCTCACCCCCGACGACGTCCGCAGCCATCTGGCGGCAGCGCTGCTGCCACGATTGGCTGCCAGTGGTGTCATCGAGCAGCACGCCGGCGGCGAGCATGATCACGATCCCGCGATCCGGGTCGTCCCGTCGGTATGGGCGTCGATTCAGGAGCATCGTGCCGAACTGGCACGTGACATGCGCGCGACCGGCGAACACCGATTGTCCGCCACACCCGCCGCGGCGCATCCGGCGATCGGTGCAGAGGGTTCGGTACTCTCCGCCGATGGACTGGTGAAGATCTATCGCAGTCGGCGTGTGGTGAACGACGTGTCTGTGCGCGTGGCGCAAGGCGAGATCGTGGGGCTGCTGGGGCCCAACGGCGCGGGCAAGACCACCACCTTCTACATGCTGGTGGGACTCATCGCGCCCCAGACCGGAGCGATCCGCCTGGACGGCGCGGACATCACCAAGATGCCCATGTACGAGCGGGCGCGGCAGGGCATCGGCTATCTCTCACAAGAGCCGTCGATTTTTCGCAAGCTGACCGTTGAGCAGAACATTCTCGCGATTCTCGAAACGCTCGACCTGTCTGCGGCA
>CAZNZG010000182.1:0-949 GCA_964577455.1 uncultured Gemmatimonas sp.
GGTGGTCGTGTTGATGATCAAGATAGCCATGGATGACCTCGGCGGTCTTCACGGCGAGGTGGTGGTTTTTGACACGCCTCTGCCCGAAGGCGGCGCCCGCATTCGCGTACAGGACGACGGCCCCGGTGTGCCGCGCAAGTTGCGCAAGCGCATCTTCGACGCGGGCTTCACCACCAAGGATCGCGGCTGGGGCATCGGTCTTTCGCTCGCCCGCCGGATCGTCGAAGAGAATCACGGCGGGCGCCTCGTGCTCGCCGACACCGACCGTGGAGCGGCCTTCGACGTTATCTTGCACGGATGACGACGTCTGGTTGGTCCGGTTCCTTGTTCGACGCGGTGCCGCAGGCACCGGCGCTCGATCTCGATAGCATCACGCGCGGCCTCAATCCCGGGCAGCGGGAGTCCGTGTTCCACGACGAAGGGCCGGCGCTCGTGCTCGCCGGCGCAGGGTCGGGAAAAACCCGCGTGCTCACGACCCGCATTGCGCGCCTGATCGGCGCGCGCAATGTGGCGCCGCACGAAATTCTCGCGGTTACCTTCACCAACAAGGCGGCCGGCGAAATGCGCGAGCGCATCGCCAAGTTGCTGGGGCACGAGCCCAAGGGCATGTGGTGTGGCACCTTCCACTCGCTCGGTGCACGGATGCTTCGCGGGGTGGCGCCGATCGTGGGACGCGAGCAGAACTTCACCATCTACGACGAAGACGACACGCTCGGCGCCGTCAAGCGCGTGATGGAGAAGCGCAAGCTGAGCCCCACGCAGTTCGCCCCCAAGGCGATCCTGAGTGCCATCTCGAGTGCCAAGAATGCGCTCGTGTCGCCCTCCGAGTACGCGCGCACGGCCCGCGACACGTTCACTACCGCCGTGGCGGGTGTGTACACGGACCTCGAGTCGGTCCTGCAGCAGACCAACGCCGTCACGTTCGACGACCTGCTGGTGCTGCCGGTCC
>CAZNZG010000182.1:959-7254 GCA_964577455.1 uncultured Gemmatimonas sp.
GGCCATGGAGATGGACCAGAATCTCCGTGAGCACTATCAGCGTCGGTTCCGCTTCGTGCTCGTCGATGAGTATCAGGATACCAATGCGGCGCAGTATCGCTTCGTGCAGCTCATCGGCGGACAGCATCGCAACGTGATGGTGGTCGGTGATGACGATCAGTCGATTTACGGGTGGCGCGGGGCCGACATCCGCAACATTCTCGACTTCGAACGCGACTTCCCTGGCGCACGCATCGTGCGCCTCGAGGAGAACTACCGCTCCACACCCAATGTGCTCGCGCTCGCGAATGCGGTGATCGCCGAGAATACCGAGCGGCGAGGCAAGACGCTGCGCGCCACGCGTCCTGCTGGAGAGCCGGTTACGCTCATCGAGACGCTCGACGAGCGTGACGAGGCCGACTTCATCGCCGACACCATCCTCATGCGGATGGCGAAGTCCGATCTGTCACGCCGGGACTGTGCCGTCCTCTATCGGACCAACGCGCAGTCGCGTGCGATCGAAGATGCGTTTCGCCGCCGCAATGTTCCCTATCGCCTGATCGGAGCGGTTCGTTTCTACGATCGCCGTGAAATCCGCGACCTCATGGCGTACCTCAAGCTCGTCGCCAATCCGGCCGACGACGAGGCGTTCCGCCGGGCGGTCAACGTGCCGAAGCGCGGCCTCGGCGACGCCACGATCGCGCTGCTCACCGAACGCGCGGCCATCGAAGGGAAGCCGCTGCTGGAGATCGCATCGCGCCTCGATGTGGTGGCCACGTTGCGCCCTGCCGCCCGTGCTGCCATCGATGAATTCGTCACGTTGGTGCAGCGCCTGCGCGCCGCCGCGGTCGACGCGGCGGTTGACGAACTGCTGCGGGATCTCGTGCAGACCATTCGCTATGCCGATCATCTGCGCGCCGAGGGCCCCGAGGGGCTCGAGCGCATCGAGAACGTCCGCGAAATGATCGCCGGTGCAGCCGAAGTGGTGGCCGACGAAGGGGGTGAGGTGGGGCTCACGCCACTCGATCACTTCCTCCAGTCGTCCACACTCGTGGCCGGCGTCGACAAGCTCGACCCCAGTGCCGATGCCGTCGTGTGCATGACCATGCACAATGCCAAGGGGCTCGAGTTCCCGCTGGTATTTGTGTGCGGTCTGGAAGACGGGCTCTTTCCCCTCGCGCGCGCGTCCGAAGATCCGAGTCAGCTCGAGGAGGAACGGCGTCTCTTCTACGTGGGCATCACGCGTGCCGAAGAGAAGCTCTATCTCACCTGTGCCGAGCAGCGCCGCCGCAACGGCGAGCTCATGGTCTCCATGCCGTCGCGCTTCCTCAAGGTCATCACGCCTTCGCTGGCCGAACGCGGCAAGACCGCGCGCGCAAAGGCGGAGGGGCGCGGCGCCTTTGGAAGCCTGGGGGGTGGATACGCCGGCAGGTCGCGCGAAGACGGTTGGGGCAAGAGCAGCTACAACAGCTACGGCGGCGGTGCATCCTCTGCGGCCGGCGCCCGTCGCGGATCGAGCGGCGGCGGCAGCTACGGGTCGGCTGGCTATGGGACCGGGGCCAACAGTCGAGACATTCCGTTCGGTAAGGCCCCGACTGGTGGCTTCAGTACGCCGGCTCGCCGCGAAAAGCCGACCGAGCCCGAGGACGAGTCGCAGGACGCGCCGAGCTTCCGCCCGGGTGAGCGCGTGAAGCACGCCAAGTTCGGCTCCGGCACCATCGCCGAACTCACCGGCAGCGGCCGCGACACCAAGGTGCGTATCGATTTCGACGACGAGGAGATCGGTCGCAAGACGCTGGTGCTCGCGCAGGCCAAGCTCGAAAAGGGGTGGGAGTGATGTCGGTCACACCGGATGATGTGCGCCACGTGGCGCGGTTGGCACGGCTCGGGATCGACGACACACGTATCCCCGCACTCGTTGATGAACTGAACGGCATTCTCGCGCACATGGACGTGCTGCAGCAGGTCGATGTGGCCGGCGTGCCCCTTACGCCCCCCGATCAGGCGATGCCGCTGCGTGACGATGCGCTCCCGCCTGATGCGCTGCAGCGGGACAGCGCCGCGTTCGCTCCGCGGGCTCGCGATGGGTTCTTTCTGGTGCCGCGGCTCGCCACGCACGGGCAGCTCGGAGCGTCTGCCGGAGACGACGCATGAGCGCGTCCCCCGCAGATTCCGAACCGCTTGGCGCGCACGGTGTGGCGCATGCCTGGAGCGCGTACGATCGCGTGAGGGGCGGGGCGGATGGTCTCAATGCCTTCCTCTCGATCGATCGTGACGCCTCCACCACGGTGACCGAGGGGCCGCTCGTCGGCGTCCCTGTGGCGGTGAAGGACAACCTCGCCACGCTGACCCTCCCCACCACGTGCGGGTCGCGGATCCTCGAAGGGTACGTGAGTCCCTTCGAGGCGACCGCCGTGCGTCGCTTGCGCGACGCGGGGGCCGTCATCATCGGCAAGACCAACATGGACGAGTTCGCGATGGGCTCGTCCAACGAGAACAGCGCCTACGGGCCCGTCCGGAATCCGCTCGATTCGTCGCGGGTTCCCGGCGGCTCGTCCGGTGGATCGGCTGCTGCGGTTGCCGCCGGCATCGTGCGCCTCGCGCTGGGGTCCGAAACAGGCGGATCGGTGCGCCAGCCCGCCTCGTTCTGCGGGATCGTGGGCGTCAAGCCCACGTACGGACGGGTGAGTCGCTACGGTCTCGTCGCGTATGCATCGTCGCTCGACAATGTGGGTGTCTTCGGACGCGGCGTACGCGATGCGGCCCTCGGGCTCGAGGTCATTGCCGGGCACGACCGCTTCGATGCGACGAGCGCCGACGTGCCGGTTCCCCCCCTCGTGCCCACGTCGAATGATCAGATCGACAAGGCGCCACTCGCCGGCCTCGTGATCGGCAAACCGCGGGAGTACTTCCCGGAGAGCCTCGATCCACGCATCGCGTCGCACTGTGAGCGCGCGCTGGCCCGACTGGTGGCACTTGGCGCCGAAGTGCGGGACGTATCGTTGCCCAGCACCGATCTCGCCATTCCGGTCTACTACATCATCGCGCCCGCTGAGGCTTCGAGCAACCTCGCCCGCTACGACGGTGTGCGGTATGGAGCACGGGCCGACGCCGGCGACCTTGGCACCATGTACGAACAGACGCGCTCACGCGGCTTTGGTGCCGAGGTGACCCGCCGTATCCTCCTCGGCACGTATGTCCTGAGTGCCGGATACTACGACGCGTACTACAAGCGCGCACAGGCGGTGCGCACGCTTATCGCGGAGGAATTCACCCGCGTCTTCGCCAGTGGTGTGCATCTGCTCTTCACCCCGACCGCACCGTCACCGGCTTTTCGTCTCGGCGAAGTGTCCGACCCTTACGAGATGTATCTCAGCGACATCTTTACCGTCACGGCGAACCTTGCCGGCATCCCGGCGATGTCGCAGCCGATCGGACGCGTGGATGGCATGCCGGTGGGTGGACAGTTCATGGCACCGCACTTCGACGAGGCAACCATGCTGCGCGCGGCAGCGGCGCTCGAGCGTGCCCTTGGCGAGGAGGCTCGCCAATGAGCACCCCGCAACCGGGCCTTGGTACGTGGGAGCTCGTGATCGGTCTCGAGGTACACTGCCAGCTCAAGACGCGCAGCAAGATCTTCTGCGGGTGCGCCACTTCGTTCGGCGATGCACCCAACGCCAACACTTGTCCCGTGTGCCTCGGGCTCCCCGGCGCCCTGCCGGTGCTCAATGCACAGGCCGTCGCCCTTGCCACGCGCGCGTCGCTCGCCTTGGGATGTACGGTGCACGACACGTCGGTGTTTGCCCGGAAGAACTACTTCTATCCCGACCTGCCCAAGGGCTATCAGATCTCGCAATTCGACCGACCGCTCGCCACCAACGGGGCGATCGTCGTCGGCACCGCTGCCGACGGTACACCGCGTGCGATCCGTGTGCACCGTGTGCACATGGAAGAGGATGCGGGGAAGTCGGTGCACGACCGGTTCGCCGATGCGTCGGCGATCGACCTCAATCGTGCCGGGACACCGCTCGTTGAAATCGTGTCGGAGCCCGACATCCGGAGCGCGAACGAAGCGGCCACGTACGCGCGGCGTCTCAAGCAGATTCTCGAGTACGCCGATGTGTCCGATGCCAACATGGAAGAAGGCTCACTCCGCGTCGACGTGAATATCTCCGTGCGTCGGGTGGGCGATGAACGGTTGGGCACCAAAACCGAGATCAAGAATCTCAACTCCTTCTCGGCCATCGAGCGGGCCGTGGCGATCGAGTTCGAGCGCCAGTGCCATGTGCTCGAGCATGGGGGCGTGATCGAGCAGCAAACCATGCTCTACGACGACAAGCGCAATCAGGTGCGGCCGGCGCGGAGCAAGGAGGGGAGCCACGACTACCGCTATTTCCCCGAGCCGGACCTGCCGACCTTGCGGCTCGATGCCGCGTGGATCGCCGCACAGCGCGCGTCGCTCCCGGAGCTTCCGCCGGCGCGTCGTGTGCGATTCGCCACGCAGTACGGGTTGGCCGACGCGGAGATCGAACAGCTGTTGGCTACGCAGGCACTCGCCGATCGCTTCGAAGCCGTTGCCGCTGCGTCGGGTGATGCCCGCAAGGCGGCAAACTGGATGCTCGGCACCGTGCTGGCGGCAGTCAATGCTGCCGGCCAATCGATCGACGCGCATCCCGTGTCTGCCGAGCGACTCGGTGCGCTCATTCGTCTGGAGACCTCCGGCGACTTGTCCAACACGGCGGCGCGGCAGCTCTTCGCCATGCTCGAGCAGCAGGATGGTGAGCCGATCGAGCTTGCCCGTGCGGCGGGGCTGCTTCAGGTCCGCGACGACAGTGCCCTCGTTGCGTGGATCGACGCCGTGCTGGCGGAGAATCCCACCGAGGCGGCGCGCTTCCTTGATGGCGAGCGCAAGCTGCAGGGCGTGCTGGTGGGGCTCGTGATGAAGAAGTCCGGCGGCGCCGCCGACCCCAAGAAGGTCAACCAGCTACTGGGCGCTCGCGCGGGGTGAAGAGCGGGGCGGGCAGGTCGGCGGCGTGCCGCAACGGCGTGGCCGGCATCCCGAACATGCGGTCGGCTTCCATCGCGGCGCGCATGTCGCCACCCTGGCGTCGGGCCAGGCGACGGACCTGCTTCGCCTCACGCAACGGCTTGTCCCCAGAGGGATCGTAGCCGAAGGGTTCGCTGCGGTCCCACCGTGCGAACAGGTCGACGATATAGTCGAACGAGCGGGCCAGATACCGCCCCACCTCGGCGTCGCTCAGATCCCAGCGACTGTTCTCCGAGACGAGCTGAAAGATCCGCTGCCACGACTCGGTGTCGGTCACGTACACCATTCCGCGGAAGATGCGGCGGTTGGTGGGGGTGCCGAACAAGGTGGGACTGAGGATGCGGTCGAGATGCTGATCGGCGCGTGAGTGATCGAGCGACAGCAGTTCGCGCGCGCGACGTGGCCACGGATCGCCGATATGCGTGTCGATGCGGCTCTCCCAGTAGCTGTGCCCGAGTGCGGCCGTACTCGACGTGACCGCCAGTTGCCTCGGCACGAAGAAGTTGTGCGCCACCACATCGGCCGCGAGATGCGACAGATAGCCAAGCCCGAAGGCACGGAGGGCCGGGGGCTCCGCCTCCTCGTGGATTTCCATCCCCACGTGCCACGAGTGGCAGTGGCGTCCCACTTCCGCGTACTTCTTCGCGATGCTGGTGTCTGCGGCAATGGAGCCGTAGAGGAAGTCGGCAGGGTAGGCCGCCAGCAGGTCGGCGATGGCCGACGGCACCAGGTGCAGATGGCGAAGGACTGCGTCGCCGAGGAACACGTGAGTCCCCGGGGTCCACGCCCAGGCGTCCGTTGGCAGCAGTACGATCGCCAGCAGTGCCGTCAAGGCGCACAGCCCCCACGGCAGACGCACGCGATCAGTCACCAGACGCGCGTTCATCGGCATCGGCAGCCTCGGCGTCGCCGGCATCCGGACGCCGCCGCTTCTTCTTGCGCCGGGGCAAGTGCGAGAACATCGCCTGCGTCCCGAGTCGCGCGCCGCGAATGGCCGAGACGGCGGTGATGGCCGTCTCTTCGAGTTCGTCCTGGATGACGTCGAGTACCGCGTTGACTTCGTCGACTCGCTGCGCCGTGGCCTCGGCGGCTTCGAGAATCGTGTCTCCCACGGCGGCGGCGGCACCGCTCACGACACCAACGTCCCGCTTCACGGTGGCCACCATGTCACGAGCATCACCCACGATCGCGTTGGCGTTGGCCAGCAGCGGTTGCGTGTCCTGCGTGAGCTTGTCGAGCGTGGCGTTCACCTTGCGCACGGCCTCCGCC
>CAZNZG010000183.1:0-6986 GCA_964577455.1 uncultured Gemmatimonas sp.
CTCCGGCAGCAGCACGAACCGTGCCCGGTTCTGCTCCGTCAGGTACTGCTTCGCCGCTGCGGCGAGCTTGTCCACCGTGAGACCGTTGATGAGCGTCATCGTATCCCCCATGGTGTCGAGCGGGTCGCCGTTCTCCACGCGCTGGCGCATGGTGTTCATCCAGTAGCCATTCTGCTTGAGCGACAGCTCGAATTCGCGGCGCTGCTGTTCCTTGATGCGCTCGAGCTCCGCCGCGGTGGGGGGCGCGCTCCGCAGCTTCGCGAGCTCGTCGCGTACCGCCGCGAACATCGTGTCGGCCTTCTCCGGGGCCGAGCCGTACGAGATGGCGATCTGCCATTCCTGGCGCAGGCGGCGCGAGAACGCCGAGCTCACGTTGACCGAGTAGGTCCCGCCCAGTGATTCGCGCAGGCGCTCCAGCAGCCGCATCTGCAACAGCTCGCCGAGCGAGGAGAGCGCGTAGGCGTCGTCACGGGTCCAGGGCGCGCTGCCGGCCAGCAGCACCACGCTCTGGCTCTGCGGCGCAATGCCCTTGCGCACGGCCTTGTCGATCGTGCCGGTGAACTGCTTCGGCCCCACGTCGCGCGGCGTTTCCTTGCGCCCCGTCGCCGGGAGCGAGCCCAGCCACTGCTCCACCAGCGGCTTGAGCACGGCGAGATCCACGTTGCCCACGAAGAAGAAGGTGAAATCACCGGCATCGCCGAACCGCTCCTTGTAGATCGCGAGCAGATCGTTGATCTCGAGCTCCTTCAGCATCTCCACGCTCAACGGCCGCGCGCGTGGATGTCCCTGCGACAGCGTGACCTGCACCGTGTCGCCGAACACCGCGCCGGGGTTGGCGTCCTTGTTCTTGAGGAAGTTCTCGAGCTGCTGCATCTGCGCCTTGAAAACCATGCTGTCGGCGCGCGGCGCGGTGAAGCGCAGATACGTGAGCTGCAGCAGCGTCTCGAGATCCTTGGGGGAGGCGGTACCGCTCATCCCTTCGCTCAGGTCCCCGATGCTCGGCCCGGCGTTGGCCACCTTGCCGGTGAGCTTCTTGCGCAGGTCGATCGTGCTGAACGCCCCCACGCCACCCGCCGAGATGATCGACGGCGCGAGGGTCGTCTTGAAGGCATCCTTGTCGCTCACGAGGCTCGAGCCGCCGGGGCTGAAGGCGCTCATGAGCACCTGATCGGCGTTGAAGTCGGTGGGCTTCACCAGCACGCGGATGCCGTTGGACAGCGTCCAGTCGGTGATGTTGTGTGCCGCGACCTTCTTCTCGCTCACCACGCGACCGGCGGCCGGTGCGCTCGGCACCAGCGCGGCATCACTCACCGTTTCCACCCACGGCGTGATGTTGGCGGCGACGACCGTGCCGAACACCGCGCGGACTTCCGCTTCGGTGGGCACCGCGAGCCCCGCCTTCTCCGGCACCGCCACCGTCACCACGCGATTGGCGGCGCCGCTGCGGCCCGCGGCCAGCGCATTGAGCTCGGCCAGCGTGATCGTGGGGAGCAGCTTCTGCACCGCGCCGTATTCGAAGCCGATGCTGGGAATGGCGCTCCCCTGCAGATAGTTGCCGATGTACTCCCCCACGAAGGCGCCGCTGGGGGTCTTGTCGCGCTCCGTGTAGGCGCGCTCGTAGCTCCGCAGCGTGTTGGTGCGTGCGCGGTCCAGCTCCGTCTGCAGGAAGCCGTGCCGCTGCACGCGCTCGGCCTCGGTCAGCAGCGCCTGCAGCGACTCGATCACCTTGCCTTCCTTCGCGCCCGCGTCGAGCGACACGTATTCGCTGCCGCGCACGAAACCGCCGCTGCTCGCCCCGGCACCGGTGAAGGGCGCATCGGGCTTGAGTGACAGTTCGCTGAAGCGCTGGTTGATCATGGTGTTGTAGAGCCGGTCCAGCAGGTCGGCGCGCAGATCACCCACCGTGCGCGTGGCCTTGCCGGGGCGCTTCCAGAGCACGCCCACGCTCGACGTGGGGAGCTCCTTGTCGGTGGCGATCGACACCAGCGTGCTGTCGTGCCCCGGCACCGTGGCCGCGATACGCGCACGGCCCGCACGGCGCGGGATGCTGCCGAAGGTGCTCCTGATCAGCTGCTCGAGCTTGGCCGGATCGGCGTCGCCCACGGCGATGACCGCCATGAGGTCGGGGCGATACCAGTCGCGCCAGAAGCGCTTCACGGGCGCGGGATTGAGCTTCTCGAGAATCTCCGGCTTGCCGATCGGCAGTCGCTCGGCGTAGCGCGAGCCCTTGAAGATCACGGGGAACTGCTTGTCGCGCAGGCGCTCGCCGGCCCCGAGGCCGTTGCGCCATTCGCTGAGCACCACGCCACGTTCGGCCACCACTTCCGTGCTGTCGAAGAGCACGCCGCTCGCCACGTCGCCGAGGAAGCGGAAGCTCTTTTCGAGGATGCCCGCGCTGTCGGTGGGAACGGGGAGGATGTAGACCGTTTCGTCGAAGCTCGTGTAGGCATTGAGGTCGGCGCCGAAGCGCACCCCGATGCTCTCGAGGTACTTCACGATGTCGTTCTTGGCGAACGACTTCGTACCATTGAAGGCCATGTGCTCCACGAAGTGCGCCACGCCCAGCTGATCGGCGTCTTCGAGGATGGAGCCCGCGTTCACCACGAGACGCAGTTCCGCGCGCTGCTCGGGCTTGGCGTTCTTCCGCACGTAATAGCGGATGCCGTTGGGAAGCGTGCCGATCTTCACCGCCGGATCATTGGGCAGCGGCGCGGTGAGCGCGAAGGAATCGGCGGGGGCCTTCGCGGGCTTCGAAGCCGCGGCCTTCTGTGCCTCGGCCGTGAACGGCATCGCGAGGGCAAGCAGCAACGCGGAATGGTGCAGTGCAGAGTTCGGCATTGGGTCCGTTGAGCAGGTGGACGTGGGCCCGGAGAGGCCAATGGCAAAGGAACGCTAAAGAGTACTCCGAGGCGAACTTCCAAGATGACAACAGAGGCAGGATGACAGCAGAGGCAGCGGAGAATTTCCAGATGTTGGTTCTCTGCTGCCTCACTGCCTCTGCTGTACTCATGGACGTTCAGCCGCCGAACTTGCCCCTGAGCAGCGCCCGCAGATCGACGATCGGCTCGATCACCGCGCCCTCACGCGGGCCGGGGAGCGCCTGCTGGTGCGGGTTGGCGTCGCCAAGGGTCACGCGTTGCATGGTGTGGCGTACGCCCTGATCGAGGAAGCGCGACAGCTGCGAGTAGGCGAAGTCGGCGCCCATGCGCGTGGCGTAACTGTGCAGCGGGTACGTGACGTACAACTCGTCGCGGGCACGCGTCATGGCCACGTAGAGCAGGCGGCGTTCCTCTTCCACCTGTTCCTCGTCGTTGGCGGCGCGCGCCATGGGAAACACCCCATCGGAGGCGTGGATGACGAACACCACGTCCCATTCCTTGCCCTTCGCGGAGTGGACCGTGCTGAGGATCAGCGCATCGTCTTCGTCGGTGCTGCCCACGGCGAGGTCCTGCGTGGCGGCGGGGGGCTCGAGGGCAAGCGCGGCGAGGAACGTCTGCCGGTCCGGATAGCCGGCGGCGATGATCTCCAGCTGGTCGAGATCGGCAAGGCGTGGGGGCGCGTCGTCGTAGGTGCCCTTGAGGATCGGGTCGTAGAGCTGCCGCACGAGGCGGATGCTTTCGCCGGGGCTGTGCGGACGGTCGGCGCCTTCCACCCGGCGCATACCGTCGAGCAGCGCGGCCACCGCCTGCAGCGCGGGTTTGGCGCGCGTCGGGGCCCGGACCGCGCCGATGATCATGGGGGCCCAGTCGTGCTGGGCCAGCAGTTCCACCGCCGCGCGTGCGGTGGCGTCGCCTACGCCCGGGAGCAGGCGGAGGATGCGATACCAGCTCACTTCGTCGCGCGGATTCTCGAGGACCCGCAGGAACGCCAGCATGTCCTTGATGTGGGCGGCCTCGAGGAACTTGAGGCCACCCCACTTTTCGTAGGGAATGCGGCGGTTGGCGAGCTCGATTTCGAGATCGGCGCTGAGGTAGCCGGCGCGAAAGAGCACCGCCATCTCACGCAGCGGGGTGCCCTGCTCGTGCAACTCGAGCAGGCGGTCCACCACGAACGCCGTCTGCGCCGCCTCGTCGCGCACGGTGACCAGCCACGGCGCCTCGCCGCCCTGACGTTCCGTCCAGAGCCGCTTGGAGTAGCGCTCGGTGCTGCGCGAAATGAGCGTGTTGGTGGTGTCGAGAATCCCCGAGGTGGAGCGGTAGTTCTGCTCGAGCGTGACGATGCGGGTGCCGGGGAACTGGTGCGGAAAGTCGAGGATGTTGCGGATGGTCGCGCCGCGGAATGCGTAGATGCTCTGGGCATCGTCGCCCACCACGGTGAGCTTGCCGTTGGTGCAGAGCCCCCGGAGGATGCGCGACTGCAGCGGATTGGTGTCCTGGTACTCGTCCACCAGCACGTGGTCGTACAGGGCGCGCATCTGTTCGGCGATCGGCGGCGCCTGTTCGAGCAGCAGCGCCCACGAGAGGAGCAGGTCGTCGTAGTCCAGCAGGTTGCGTTCGCTCTTCCGCCGCACGTAGTCGGTGAAGCAGCGTTCGATGTCGCCGGTCCAGCTGAGGAAGTGCGGCCACTGCTCGCCGAGGATCTGGGCGACCTCCTGCTCGGTGTTCACGTGGCGGGAGTAGATCGACAGCAGCGTTTCGGCGCGGGGGAAGCGCGGGGCACCGCGGGGGGCGTTCTTGAGGTCGCCGTAGCCCAGCGCGGAGCGGGAGAGCCCCATGAGGTCGCCGGCGTCGGATTGGTCGAGGATGGTGAAGTCGGCGGGGAGGCCGGCGGCGGGGCCGAAGCGACGGAGCAGGCGGTGGGCGGTGCCGTGGAAGGTGCCCCCCTGGACCTGCTGGGAGGCGGAGCCCACCAGCCGCTCGCAGCGGCTCACCATTTCCTGGGCGGCGCGGCGGGTGAAGGTGAGGAGGAGGATGCGCTCGGGGCGCACGCCGCGGCCGATGAGGGCGGCCACGCGGTGAATGAGGGTGCGCGTTTTCCCCGACCCGGCGCCGGCAACTATAAGAAGGGGCGAGTCGCCATGACTGGCGGCGTCGGCCTGGGCGGCATTGAGCGCGGGCCCCTCGGGGGACGGGGGCGGCGGGACCACCCGTCGGGCGGGCAGAAGCGAGTGGACTCGCGGCTGGTCGGGCATGGGGGGAAGATAGCCCCGCCCTCGACAATACATCTCCACTGAGAACTGACAACTTTCCACTGGCAACTGAAAACTCCCCTCCGCCACGCGATGCCTGCGCCGGCGCCGAAAGCCGGCCGGGCATCCCGCCCACCGCGGGAAGTTTTCAGTTTTCAGTCACAGTTCTCAGTTTTCAGTGATAGATGACCCGATTCGGCCGATCTGACGCTGTTCCGTGAGGCCCCCCCGCCTGCCCCGATGTCCCGCGGTGTGACGTCTCCCGGTGTCCGGCGTCCTTATTCTCTGAGCCCCTGTCTTGGGAGGGGATTACGGGATTCGTACGGGTCTGGCT
Organism: uncultured Gemmatimonas sp.; assembly: GCA_964577455.1. Classification (GTDB taxonomy): domain Bacteria; phylum Gemmatimonadota; class Gemmatimonadetes; order Gemmatimonadales; family Gemmatimonadaceae; genus Gemmatimonas. The sequence continues at coordinate 5,463 of CAZNZG010000183.1, forward strand.
GTGGATAACCGGGCGCGGCGGGGGTCCCGTGACAACATTGTGATGGTGGGTTCCGCACTTCGGGGAGATCTGCAGCTTGACCGTGCTGCGGGTCACCCCTAGGTTTGCAACTTGCTATTGTCGCGAGGAGTGTGTGCGCCACCCTACCCTTGGGTGAGCGCGCCTGCGAGTCGACGGTGATAGGTGATGTGCTCGCGTGTTGGCGGAGCTTGGACCGTACAGCGCGAGTGGAGGACTGTCTCGAGAGAGGCAGGCAGCACTACCGGGCATCATGCTGTGCAGTACGACACTGAACTCCCTTCGGCCGCTCCCCGATATGAGATCAGGTCCCCTGCGGCACAGAGGTGATGAGGCGTGCGCCGACCGGCGTCGTCTACCAACGCAGTTCTGTTGTTTCGTGGTCACCCGATCCGCGAACGGCAACTACCTCCACTACCTCGCAAGAGGGGGATGAATGCAACTCTTTTCTCGGAACAAGGCGCTCGCCGCCCTGAGCCTCGGCGCCCTGGCGGCGCTCGGTGCTTGCGGTGACGACGTCACGGTGCCCGCGCCGGTGAATCCGCCGGTCGTCGTCACCGTATCGCCGTCCAACGCCAACGTGAACGTTGGCTCCTTCGTCGACCTCGCCGTGTCCATCACGGGCGGCGCGACGACCCCGACGCTGACCGCTTGCGCTACGAGCAATGCGGCGGTTGCGACGGCCGCGGTGCAGGGCGGCAACGCCTGCCGCGTGACCGGCGTGTCGACGGGTGCGGTTTCCATCACGGCCACGACCTCGGCTGGCCAGACGGCCGGCGCGTCGGTCACGGTCAATGCCCCGGCTCCGGCCATCTCGGGCATCGCGATCTCGCCGGCTGCGTCGAACCTCGCGGTCAACGGCACGGTGACGATCACGGCGAACCCGACGACGCAGGCGCCCGGCGCCTCGGTCGCTCGCGCGTTCGTGTCGAGCAACGCGCAGGTTGCCACGGTTTCGGCCGCTGGCGTTGTGACGGCTGTGGCCCCGGGTCAGGCCACGATCACCGTGACCCTCACGGGCACGGGCACGGGCCTCACGGCCGCCTCGGTGACCGGTCAGGTCGCCATCACGGTCACGGCGAACCCGCCGGCTGTGACGGGTGTGACGGCGTCGCCGTCCTCGGCCACGCTGGTGACGGGTGGCACGCAGCAGCTCACCGCCACGGCGACGTACGCCACGGGCAACACGGGCACGATCACCTACGGCACGTCGAACCCCGGCGTGGCGACGGTCTCGGGCACGGGTCTCGTGACGGCTGTCGGCCCCGGCCAGGCGGTCATCACGGTCACGGCCTCGTCGGCCGGTAACGCCTCGTTCGCGGCCGCCTCGGCCACGGCGCAGGTGCCGGTGACGGTCAACGCCCCGGCGCAGGTCTCGATCGCGAACATCACTCGCGGCACGTCCAACGACCCGGTCAACATCAACGACGTGAGCGGCCAGATCCAGGTTGCGCTCAACCTGCTGACCAACAACAACGTTGTGACGTCGGTCAAGCTGTTTGTCTG
>CAZNZG010000184.1:0-6958 GCA_964577455.1 uncultured Gemmatimonas sp.
CACCCCGCGGCAGTCTTGGGATAATAGCCGGTGAAGCCTCAGAGTCAACCCCGATCAGCCAGGTTCGCTCACCGCGGAGTCGCGCGGAACGGTCGTACTGTCGGTCTCGCGTCGCTCGTCGAACCGGTACAACAACTCCTTGTCGCCCTTCACCAGCCCGTGCTCCTCGCGCGCGATGCGTTCGAGCTCGAAGTCGTCCGTGTTAATGCGCGTGAGCGTGCGCTCGAGCGATGTCACGGTGTCGCGCAGCTGCGCCAGATCGGCCTCCAACTGCGCCTTCGTTTCGCGCTGATCGAGCAGGTCGGTGGTACCGTACTCCCCACCTTGTACCGCAAACCACAACACGAACAGTCCGCCGGCGCCCCAGGCGAGGCGCCGGATCCATCCACGGGACACGCTATCGCGCTTCGTGGCCACCACGTGCTCAGATGCCGAAGATCGCGCCGCCGGGATACTCGGCGTAGCCTTCCAGCTGTTCTTCGATACGCAGCAGCTGGTTGTACTTGGCCACGCGATCACTGCGCGACGGCGCCCCCGTCTTGATCTGCCCGGCCTGCGTGGCCACGGCGAGATCGGCGATGAAGGTGTCTTCGGTTTCGCCCGAACGATGCGAGATGATCGAGTTGTAGCCCGCGCTCTTCGCGAGTTCGATCGCCTCGAGGGTTTCGGTGAGCGTGCCGATCTGGTTGACCTTGATCAGAATCGCGTTGGCCACCTCGGCCTCGATCCCCTTGGCGAGGATCTCGCTGTTCGTGCAGAACAGATCGTCGCCCACCAGCTGGCAACGGTCGCCGATCAGTTCCGTGAGCTGCTTCCAGCCGTCCCAGTCGTTTTCGGCCATGCCGTCTTCGATCGACACGATCGGATACTGCTCGAGCCAGCCGGCGTACAGCTCGGCCATGTCCTTCGGGGAGCGCGAGGCGGCGCCGCTCTTCTTGAAGTGATACTGGCCGTTCTGAAACAGCTCACTCGCCGCCACATCGAGCGCGAGGGCGATGTCCTGCCCGGGCTGGAATCCCGCCGCCTCGATCGCCTCGACGATGATCTTGAGCGCGTCTTCGTCGCTGCCGAGGTTCGGCGCGAACCCGCCCTCATCGCCGACACCGGTGGAGAGCTTGCGCCCCACCAACACCTTCTTGAGCTGGTGGAACACCTGCGTGCCCATACGCAGCCCCTCGGCGAACGAGTCGGCGCCCACGGGGATGATCATGAACTCCTGGAAGTCCACGGTGTTGGTCGCGTGCGCGCCGCCATTGATGATGTTCATCATCGGCACGGGCAGCGTGCGCGCCATCGGGCCGCCAAGGTAGCGATAGAGCGGCAGCCCCACTTCGAGCGACGCGGCACGCGCCACGGCCATCGACACGCCGAGCATCGCGTTGGCGCCGAGGCGCCCCTTGTTTTCGGTGCCGTCGAGATCGAGCAGCGCACGGTCGACTGCAATCTGGTCGGTCGCGTCCATGCCTTCGAGCGCTTCGGCGATCTCGGTGTTGACGTTGTTCACGGCCTGCTGCACGCCCTTGCCGAGGTAGCGGTCGGGGTCACCGTCGCGCAGCTCGACGGCTTCGCGCTCGCCGGTGGAGGCACCGCTCGGCACGGCCGCGCGCCCCGCTGCGCCCGTCTCGAGGATGACGTCGACTTCAACCGTGGGGTTGCCGCGGGAGTCGAGGATTTCGCGAGCGGAGACGGAGACGATGGGTGCCATATGCGGAAGAAAATTTGGTTGGAAAGGCAGGAAGCAGGACGAAGGCCGTCAGTGTGAAGATGGCCGGGTACTACGCCGGGAGCGGCTCTTTCGAGCGCTCGCGGAGTTCATGTCCGCGCATGGCGGGGTTCACGCCGTACGTGGTGCGCAGGCACTCGGACATGCGCTCGCGCACGCGGTCGGCAAGGTCGTTGCGATCGTCGTACGTGAGCCCGTCGGTGGGAATGGGCTCGAGCAGATGCACGTGCACGGTGCCGGGCGACGCGCGGAACTCGTCGCGCGGATTCACCTCGATGGTGCCGTGAATGACCACGGGCACGATGGGCGCACCGGAACCGATCGCGAGCACGAAGGGCCCCTTCTTGAAGGGGCGCAGCGCGTACTCGCCACCGCGGGTGCCTTCGGGGTACACCAGCACCGGGTTGCCCTCGCGGATCTTTTTCGCCGCGTCTTCGTAGGCGCTGAACGCCGCCTTGCGGTTCTCACGGTCGATGTAGATCACGCCCACGGCCCGCGCGGCGGGACCGAAGAGTGGCACCTTTTCGAGCTCCCGCTTGGCCACGAAACCGTAGTGCGGCAGCACTTCGATCATGGCCGGGATGTCGAACCAGCTCACGTGGTTGGCGATGTACACGCGCGGGGCCCCCTTCACGAGGCCGTCGTCACCGTGGAGCACCACCTTCACGCCGGCAGCGCGCAGCAGCCACCAGGCCCACCAGCGCGGGGCCTTCTCGTAAATGCTGTCGGGGCCCTGCTTCACCCCGAACAGCTGTGAGAGCAGCACGAGGCTCCCGAACAGGAGCGTGCCGAGCACGAGCGCAACGAAGGTGATGGCGGTCCGGAACATTGGCCGAAAGGTGTCCCGACGGCGGTCCGGAATCAACGCGGCACGCCGACCAGCTTCAGGCGAAGTGGTCGTGCCCCCGCACGGCCCCCTGCCCCACGGCAGTGTTCGGGGGGAGCGCGACGACACGGCCGATGACGGTGAGCGGCACGTCGGCCTCGGCCCCCCAGCGGCGCTGCAGCGCCTCCAGCGCCTCGGGAGGTATCGTGGCCAGCAGTTCGTACTCTTCGCCGCTCTCGAGGGCGCTGGCGGGCGTTACCGACGGCCCCACCGGGACCCGCGCCGGGTCGAGATCGAGCCACACCCCACTGGCCGCGGCGAGGTGACGGGCGTCGGCGGCGAGGCCATCGGACAGGTCCAGCATAGCCGTGGCGCCGCCGGCCGCCAGAAGCTGCCCCTCGGCGAGGCGCGGCAGCGGCCCGGCAAAACGCGCGCGCGCCCATGGCCCCGGCTCCTCTCCGGCACTCCAGGCGGCCACCGCCATGCCGGGACCCCCCAGCAGACCGGTCACCACCACCAGGTCGCCCACGCGGGCCCCGGCACGCGAGACGGCGCGATCGGCGCGTCCGATCACCGTGAGGGTGAGGGAGAACGTCTGTCCCGTGCTGAGGTTGCCCCCCACGATGCGCGCACCGGCGCGGCGCACCTGCGCCCCGATCCCGTCGGCCACGCCCGCGAGATCATCCCGCCATGATGGGGGGACTACCATCGCCACGAGGACACATTCGGCGCTCGCCCCCATGGCAGCCAGGTCGCTCAGCGCAGCTGCAGCAGCGCGCATGCCCACGTCGTACGGGGTAATCCACGCGCGGCGGAAGTGCACGTCTTCGACGCAGGCATCGGTACTGACCACCCGCTGGCCACCGGACATCGCCGGGAGCACCGCGGCGTCGTCACCGATGTCCACCGCCAGCTCTCCCCAGCGCGCCATCAACATGCGAATCACGTCGAACTCATGGCCGGCGCGCATGGGTTGATGGGGACGGAAGTCGTCGCCGTGCGTGTTGAACATGCGTGATATCTACAGCACGAGACCGTCGCTACTACGACGGAAGCGGATGAGCCCCTGCGGCGTCCCCACGAACAGCCAGTCACGCTGCGCCACGAGGTCGAGGGCGGGCCCCGGAAGATCCACCCCCACACGCAGCAGGCGTACCGCCCCCGTACGGCGCGACACCATGATCACGCCGTCGCTCCCCGCGGCCCACATGGCACGGTCATCGATCGCCACCCGCAGGGGCCGCCCCACCTGCAGCACGTCGAGCGCCGGCACGCGCGCCGGCTCCACACCGCCGCGCGGTGCCAGTTGCATGACGGCGTCGTCGGTCAGCGCGAGCAACACGCTGTCGCTCCACGCCAGACTGCGCACGGGACGACGCAGGGCCGGATCGTTGCCAAGCGGTCGGGACAGCTGCCCCCCCACTGCGGTGTTGGGGGTGGGGATGGCCAGCAGTCCCGCATCGGTCCCCACCCACAGCGTGTCGCCGGTGAACTGCAGGGCGTAGATGGGCATGTTGTCCAGCAACCGCGCGCCGATGCCGCGTGTGCGCGGCGCCTTGGTGTCGCTGGTGTCGTTCACGTACAGCAGGCCGCGCGCCGTGCCGGCCCATACGCCTTCGCCACGTGGCGCCACCGCCAGCACGCGAGCATCGGCAAGGCCGTCGAGATTGCTCCACGACTGCACGTCGTTGTCGCCGTCGAGACGCACCCGGATGAGACCGCGGTCGGTACCCATCCACGCGCGGTTCGCGCGGGTGGCCATCGCGAAGGTGCGCACGCCGGTGAGCGGGACGGCAAGCGTCCCCTCGATCCAGCGCCAGCGCTGCAGGTCGCTCGTGGCAAAGGTGAGCCCTCCGCGGCGCTCCGACGCACCGATGCCGGCGGCCCAGACCCCGTCGGCTGCGGGGGCGAGAGCACCCACCCCCGGCTCGAGCAGACCATAGGGCAGCGCCTTGCCGCTCAGGAAACTCGGGTCGTACTGGTACACGCCATCGCCATCCGTGCCAAGCCACACTTCACTGGTGCGATCGGGCGAGGCGGCGCCCGAGATCACGGCGAACTGGCGCAGCGGCCGGTTGGCCTGCTGGCGATTGCCTTCGGCGGTACGGAGCAGCAGCTGCGGTTGCGTGCGCAACGTGGGGAACTGCTGCAAGACGTCGTCGAACGTGCGGGGCACGATCGTTTGGGCGGCGACGGGCGCCCCGTTCATGGGCGTGGTCATGCCCGCGCGCGACACCCGGGTCCACTGCCCTGCGCTGCGCACGAGCGCATCCCCCTGACCGCTGCGATCGAAGGCAATGAACTGCGGGACGCCCATCACGATCGTGCGCTGCACCTGCTCGGTCAGCGGCCGATAGGTGATCACGCCACCGGGTACACCGAGCCAGAGCGCATCTTCGACGGGGTCGCCGGCCATGACCGTGACCTGCTGGTCCGCGATACCCAGATCACGCGTGAGCGGCGGCAGCCAGCGCTCGGTGAAACGGTCGTAGATCGCAATGCCGCCGTTGCTGGCAGCGTATACATATCGGCGCGAGACGGCCATCGCCTGGACCGTGGAGAAGCTGCCGATGCGAATGCGCTCCTCGAGGCGCGACCCGACGTACTGGCCATTACGCGCCGCCTCCACGCCACCCGTTGCCCCTGGCACCACGGGTGCACAACCGACGAGCAGCAGGCTCGCCAGCCCGATGGGCAACACGGTGGACGGCACGATGGATAGCCGGGTGGGCAAGCGATGACGCATGGAGCGCAATCTAGCGTGTGCGAGCGGCGCGCCCCGGCGATGGGGCCACGCGATTACGCGACGGCGGGGAGTACCGCCAACACGTGCGGCGCGAGCGCAGGCGCAACGGCCAGCCCCCGCCACGCCGCTGGCAACGCCTCGAGCACATGCTCGAGCGTACCGCCGCGTGCATCCACTCCCGCTCCCGCACGCTCGGCCGCGAGCCCATGCACCGAGGCACCGAGGACTGCCGCGTCGCGTGCATGCGCGCCCTGAGCCAGCAGCGTGCCGATGATGCCACTCAGACAGTCACCGCTCCCGCCGGTGGCCAGCAGGGGGGTGCCGTGCGGCACGCACCAGAGCGGCTGACCGTCAGGGGTCGCGACCAGCGTGGGAGTCCCCTTGAGTAGCACGGTGCAATTGGCGCGCGCCGCGAACTGACTCAGCATCGCCACGCGCTCGTTCCATTGCGGCGGCAGCGGCACCCCAAGCAAACGGGCGAACTCGCCGGGGTGTGGCGTACACACGACCTGCGCCGCGTCCCGGGTCCAGTGCCGCAGCATCGACGCCGTATCGGGGCCCTGGGGGTGGGCGGATTGGGCGGCACGCCAGAGCGCCTGGGCGTGGAGCACGCGCGGAAGACCCGGGTGCTGCTCGGGCAGGCGCTGCATGAGCAGCGCCGAGGCCCGCCCGCGCCCGAGGCCCGGGCCAATGGCCAGCGCATCGTAGCGCGGCTCGGCGTTGGTCTGGCTGGGGGTAGGGTTCGCGACCGTGGGGGCGATGCCGGCGGGGGTGTGCGCATCGGTGCGCCGACTGGTCGGATGCGACGGCCAGCGATGGGCAAGCGCCTGCGGCACGAGCATCTGCACCGGCGCCACGCTTGCTTCGTCCACGATGGCATGAACCAGCCCGGCGCCGCTCGCCAGGGCGGCACGGCAGGCGAGCACGATCGCCCCGGCCATGCCCTCCTCCCCGCCGGCAATGCCCAGGCGCCCGCGATCGCCCTTGTGCGCGTTCCAGGCGATGGGCGGCAGCATGCGCTGCAGCAGCGCCGCATCCGCCCAGCGCCAGGCGTGGTCGTCCCCATCGCCCGGTCGATCCGCGAAGCTCGCGAGGCCGATGTCGACGGCCACGATACGGCCCGCGTGCGCCCGCTGCAGCAGCAGCCCCCGCTTGATCGTACCGAAGCAGATGGTGAGGTGCGCCGGCACGCTGCCGTCGGCGATCGCGCCGGTGGTGGCATCGAGTCCGCTCGGAAGATCGAGCGCCACCACCATGGCGCCCCCGTCACGAGCCAGCGCCAGATGAGCCGCGTCGGCCGCCACGGTCTCGCGCAGTGCGCCCTGATGGCCGGTGCCCAACAGGCCGTCCACGACCAGCCGCTCGCGACCGGTCGGCGCTCCGTGCACCAGCATCGGGGCCGCCAGCGCCGCCGCGCGCTGCGCATCGGGAGTCCGCGGTGGGCGCGCCGCGTGCACGCGTGCCGGCACCCCCATTCGCGCCAGCTGCGCCGCCACCACGTAGGCATCGCCGCCATTGTTGCCCGTACCGGCGAAAATCGCGACACCGTGCGCGAGTCGGTCGGCGTGGTCGCGGAGGATCACCTCGGCCGCCGCCGAGCCCGCGCGCAGCATGAGATCGAAGGCATCGATCCCGGCGTTGATGGCACCGCGGTCACGCGCGG
>CAZNZG010000185.1:0-6643 GCA_964577455.1 uncultured Gemmatimonas sp.
GAGTATGACGGGCCGCAGCTCGAGCCGCTGGAACTGTACACCCAGAAAAGCGGCGACGAGATCGTCACGCAGCTCTACAACTTCGTGGACAAGGGCGACCGCCCGGTGGCGATGCGCCCCGAGATGACCCCCACGTTTGCGCGCATGGTGGGTGCGAAGGCCCAGACGCTCCGCAAGCCGGTCCGTTGGTTCTCGCTGCCGCAGCTCTTCCGCTACGAGCGCACGCAGAAGGGGCGACTGCGCGAGCATTTCCAACTCAACGTCGACATCGTCGGCGAGTCGGATGTCCTCGCCGATGCAGAATTGCTCTCGATCGCGATCGAGATCATGCGGGCGTTCGGCCTGAGCGAGGCCGACGTGCGGGCGCGTGTGAGCGATCGGCGATTGCTCAATGCGCTCCTCGAGCATCTTGGTCTGGCGGAGTCGGTGTGGACGGCGGTCTACGCGGTGCTCGACAAGCTCGAGCGCCAGCCGCGCGAGGTGTCGGCCGAAAAGCTCGCGCTGGCGGGGATCGACGAGGCCACGGCTGAAGTGATTCTCGGCTTCGGGGCACTCGACTTCGCCGCCGTTCAGGAACGCTTCGGCGATTCGGCCGTGGTGCGTCCGCACCTCGATCGCTTCGCCGCCTACCTCGACGCGCTCGACGCACTCGGGGTGGTCTCGTGGGTGCGCTTCGATCTCACGATCGTGCGCGGGCTTGCCTATTACACGGGCATCGTGTTCGAGCTCTTCGACAACGTGGGCGAGTTCCGTGCGATTTGTGGTGGCGGTCGCTACGACACCCTCCTCAAGTCACTCGGTGGGGCGGACCTCCCGGCGCTCGGCTTTGGCATGGGTGACGTGGTGATCGGTGAACTCCTGCGCGCGCGGGGGTTGATGCAGTCGCGCGACCTGGCGCCGGGCTTCTGGGTGGCGCAGGCGCCCGACACGCCGGCAGCCCCTCGCGACGCGTTGCAGACGGCCGCCGCGCTGCGTGCCGCCGGGTGCGTCGTGGAGTACGCGCTCAAGGCGCAAAAGCTCGACAAGCAACTCGAAGCCGGCCGCAAGGCCGGCGTGCACACGTTCGTGGTGGTGGATCCGACGAGCAGCGACGCGCCGTGGCGCGTCCGTCGGACCGGCCACGACGATCAGACCTTCACCTCGCTCGCGGCGCTCTGCGCCTGGGCATCCTCGACGAACGGATCCGTGTCATGAGTGACGACAAGAAGCTGACCACCCGCGCCGAGAACTTCAGCGACTGGTACAACGAGCTCGTGCTTCGTGCCGAGCTGGCCGACTACTCGCCGGTGCGCGGCTGCATGGTGATCCGTCCGCACGGCTACGGTGTGTGGGAGCGCATGCAGCGCGCGCTCGACGACATGTTCAAGGCCACCGGCCATGTGAACGCCTACTTCCCCCTGTTCATCCCGGAGAGCTTCCTCTCGAAGGAAGCTGAACATGTGGAAGGGTTCGCGCCGGAGTGCGCGGTGGTGACGCACGGAGGCGGCAAGCCGCTCGAGGAGCGCCTCGTGGTACGTCCCACGTCAGAGACGATCATCTACTCGATGTTCGCCAAGTGGGTGCAGAGCTATCGTGACTTGCCGTTGCTGTACAATCAGTGGGCCAACGTCGTGCGCTGGGAGATGCGCACCCGGCTCTTCCTGCGCACGATGGAGTTCCTCTGGCAGGAGGGGCATACGGCGCACGCCACCCATGACGAGGCGGAAGCCGAAACGCGGCGCATGCTCGGCGTGTACCGCGAGTTCATGGAAGGGTGGATGGCCATGCCGGTGATCACCGGGCAGAAGACGGACAGTGAGAAGTTCGCGGGCGCGCTGCGTACGTATGCCTGCGAAGCGATGATGCAGGACAACAAGGCGCTGCAGGCGGGCACGTCCCACAACCTCGGGCAGAACTTCGCCAAGGCGTTCGACCTCACCTTCCAGAATGAGCAGGGCCAGCAGGATCATGCGTGGAACACCAGCTGGGGCGTATCCACGCGAATGATCGGCGGTCTCGTCATGACGCACGGTGACGACAACGGGCTGCGCCTTCCCCCCAAGCTCACGCCCATCCAGATGGTCATCGTGCCGATCTGGAAGACGGACGAGGAGCGCACCGCCACCATTGAAGCCGCCAAGCAGATCGCCGAGGATCTCGGGAGCTTCAAGCGCCCCGATCACGAGCGAATTCGAGTGCACGTGGACGACCGCGTGGGCATCAAGCCGGGCGCGAAGTACTATCACTGGGAGCTCCGCGGTATTCCCCTGCGCATGGAGATCGGGCCGCGTGATCTCGCCTCTTCATCGGGGATGCTGGTCCGGCGTGATACCCGCGAAAAGCGTCCGATCGCGTTCGACGCACTCCGCACCGAGCTTCCGATCGTCCTCGACACCATTCAGGCCGATATGCTCGCGGCGGCGCGTGCGCGGCTCGAGGCCAACACGATTCGCGAACGCATCAGCTACGTCCGCTTCAAGGAAGTCATGGAAGGGCCGGGCGCGTTCGTGTACGCGGGGTGGAACGGTGATCCGGCGGTCGAGGCCCGCGTGAAGGAAGAGACCAAGGCGACGATTCGTGTGATCCCCGACGCCGAGTTCCGTTCGCCCGAGGCACCGACCACCTGCATGGTGACTGGTGAGCCCGCGAAGTACGAGGTCGTGTGGGCGCGGTCGTACTGACCTCGGCCGACGGGCGCACCGTGTCTGCCACCGGGTTCGCGTATTCGGCGGGCGTCATGCACGCCGAGCAGGTGCCGCTGCCGGCGATCGCGTCGGCGGTGGGCACACCTGCGTACGTCTATTGCGCCAACACGATCCGGGCGCGGTTCCGCCGGCTCGCGCAGGCGTTCGAGGGCATTCCGCACCATATCCACTTCGCCGTGAAGGCGAACTCCAATCTCGCAGTGCTCGGCCTGCTCCGTGAACTCGGGAGCGGCGTGGACATCGTGTCGGGCGGCGAACTCTTTCGCGCGCTGCAGGCAGGATTCCGCGGCGATGACGTGGTGTTCAGCGGCGTGGGGAAGACCGTCGCCGAGATCGAGCAAGCGCTCGATGCCGGCGTTCGCCTCATCAATGTGGAATCCGAAGCGGAGCTCGTCGTCATAGATCACGTGGCGGAGCGAATGGGGAGGAAGGCGCCCATCGCCATTCGCGTGAACCCCGAGGTCACGGTCGAGACCCCCCACGCGTACATCAAGACCGGGGAGAAGGGGCAGAAGTTCGGCATTCCGCGCGATGACGTGTCGCGGCTCGTGGGCTTCATCGCTGCGTTGCGGCATGTGGAGCTGCGCGGCCTTGGCATGCATCTCGGCTCCCAGATCGGCAATGCCGATCCCCTTCGCGATGCATTGCCACGGCTTCTCGCCGCGGTGGAGGCGGCGCGTGGGGCAGGGCATCCGGTGTCGTTCCTCGATGTGGGTGGAGGACTTTCCGTTCCCTACGAGGCGCACGAACACCCCGCGGACATCGAGGACTATGCGCAGATCGTGCGCGCCGCCGCCCGCGAAAGCGGATTGACGCTGCTCCTCGAGCCCGGTCGTTATCTGGTTGCCGAGAGCGGCGTACTGCTTACCGAAGTGCTGTATCGGAAGCACGCGGCTGGTAAGGATTTCGTGGTCACCGACGCTGGCATGAATGACCTCATTCGTCCCGCGTTGTATCAGGCGTACCACGCCATCGAGCCGGTGGTCGTGACCGAAGGCGAGCTTACGGCTGATGTGGTGGGACCGATCTGCGAGTCGGGAGATTTCTTCGCCAAGGACCGTGCGCTGCCGAGCGTTTCGGCAGGCGATCTGCTCGCCGTGCGGACTGCCGGGGCCTACGGTTTCACGATGGCCTCCAACTACAACTCGCGCGCCCGTCCCGCCGAAGTGCTGGTGGATGGTGATCGCTTTGCCGTCATCGGTGCGCGCGAAACGTTCGACGATCTCGTACGCCTCGAGCGTGCACCCCTTCAGTGGAGAACCGCCTGATGCGTATCGGCCTGTTGTCGGACACCCATGATCGTGTGCCTGCCATCCGTGAATTGCTGCAGCAGATGGTGGCGGGTGGCGTATCACTGGTGATGCACGCCGGTGATTACTGCTCACCCTTTTCGCTGCAGCCGTTTCACGATCTCTCGCTGCCGCTTCTCGGGGTGTTCGGTCGCAATGATGGAGACCGCGACGCACTGCTGGCGGCCGCCAAGACCGGCTTCGGGGCGGCGGAGTTGTACGAATCGCCGCACAGTTTCGATCTTGGCGGAAAGTCCGTGCTGCTGATCCACGATCTGGCCGATGTGCATCAGCGTTCCATCGATGGGCATGAGGTCATCGTTCACGGATTCACGCACGTCCCCGAGATGAAGGCCCGCGGCGACTCGCTGCTGGTCAATCCAGGGGAAGGGTGCGGCTGGCTGCACGGCGCCCCCACCGGTGCCATCCTCGACCTCGACACCAAGTCGGTCGAATTTCTCAAGCTCACGGGACCGGAGTGGAAGGTCTGATGCAGAATACCTCGAGTCGCATCCTCATCCTCGATTGCGGATCGCAGTTCACGCAGCTGATTGCACGTCGCGTGCGTGAAGCCCGTGTCTATTCGGAGATTCACCCGCCGACCCGCTCGCTCGAGTGGATCCGGGAGTGGAATCCGACGGGCATCATCCTTTCGGGTGGGCCGAGCTCGGTCACCGACGAGGGAGCTCCGACCATTGCTCGCGAACTGCTCGACATCGCTCCGGTGCTCGGTGTGTGCTACGGGATGCAGCTGATCGCGCATCTTGAAGGTGGTGCGGTGGTGGGTGGCGGTCGTCGTGAGTACGGACGTGCTGAAGTGACCGTGGACGAACCGGCGGGGCTCTTCCGGGGATTCGATGCCGGAGAGCGCACCACGGTGTGGATGAGCCACGGTGACCATGTGGAGCAGGTGCCGCCGGGCTATGTCGCGACGGCCCACAGCGGAACCACCTGCGCGGGGTTCCGTCATGAGAGCAAGCCGATCTACGCGATCCAGTTCCACTCGGAGGTGCACCACACGGTGCGCGGTGCGGAGATCATCCAGAACTTCCTGTTCGGTGTCTGCCACTGCATTCCTGACTGGACACCGGGGCACTTCATCGACATGGAAGTGGCGAAGATCCGGGAGCTGGTCGGGGATCGCCAGGTGATCTGCGGCCTCTCGGGCGGTGTGGACTCGAGCGTGGCGGCGGCACTGGTCCACAAGGCGATCGGTGATCAGCTCACCTGCATCTTCGTTGACACAGGCCTGCTGCGGCTGCATGAGCGCGAGCAGGTCGAGCGCACGATGGGTGAGCATCTGGGCATCCGTCTCATCACCGTACGCGCCGAAGAGCGTTTCCTGACGGCGCTCGCCGGCGTTGGTGAGCCGGAGCGCAAGCGCAAGATCATCGGCGAACACTTCATCCGCGTCTTCGAGGCCGCATCGGCCGATGCAGGAAAGGACGCGGCATTCCTCGTGCAGGGGACGCTCTATCCCGATGTGATCGAGTCGGTGAGCGCGAAGGGTGGACCGAGCGCCACGATCAAGACCCACCACAATGTCGGGGGGCTGCCGAAGGACATGAAGTTCCAGCTGATCGAGCCCTTGCGTGAGCTGTTCAAGGATGAGGTACGCAATGTGGGTCGTGAGCTCGGACTGCCCGAAGAGATGGTGGGCCGACATCCGTTCCCCGGACCGGGGCTGGCCATCCGTGTACTCGGGGAAGTCACGCCTGCCGCGCTCGACATGCTGCGCCGTGCAGACGCGATCTACCTCGAGGAAATCCGGGCGGCTGGCCTGTACCCGGATATCTGGCAGGCCTTTGCCGTCTTCCTGCCGGTTCGTTCGGTCGGTGTCATGGGCGATGGCCGCACCTACGAACACGTGATTGCGTTGCGAGCCGTGACGAGTACCGATGGGATGACGGCGGACTGGTTCGCATTCCCGCACGATGTGCTCGGCCGCATTTCCAATCGCATCATCAACGAAGTCGACGGCGTCAATCGTGTCGTCTACGACATCAGCTCGAAGCCCCCGGCCACCATCGAGTGGGAGTGATCGCAGCGCCCCGCTTCGGATACTGATCAGGGAATGGGAGCGTGGAGGCAGGACCTGCGTGACATGGCGCAGGTGGCGGCGCCGATCGTACTGATAAATCTGGGTGTGCAGGCCATGGGTGTGGTGGATACGCTCATGGTCGGCCATCTCGGGGGCGCCGCCATTGCCGCAGTCGCCCTCGGCAATTTCTACTTCTTCAATGTCAGTGTGTTCGGCATCGGATTGCTGTTCGCGCTCGATCCGGTGGTGTCGCAGGCGGTGGGAGCCGGCGATCATGACGGTGTGGCGCGTGGTGTCCAGCGCGGGATCGTGCTCGCGCTCGCGGTGTCGATCGTGGTCATGCTGGCGCTCACTCCTGGAGAATGGCTCCTCGGTGCGCTCGATCAACCCGCGGACGTTGTGGAAGACACGGCGATGTACGCACGTCGGCGGCTGCTTGGGGTGGTGCCGTTCTTCCTCTTCAATGTGTTCCGCCAGGCGCTGCAGGCCATGGGGCCGGTGCGACCAATAATCGGGGCCGCGCTGATCGCCAACGTGGTGAATGCCGCCGCCAACTGGCTGCTCATTTTCGGACATGGCGGATTCCCGCGGCTTGGCGTAGAAGGATCAGGGTACGCCACGGCGCTCGC
>CAZNZG010000185.1:6653-6913 GCA_964577455.1 uncultured Gemmatimonas sp.
ATGATGGCCATTCTTGCGTGGCTATCGTGGCCGATCATGCGGCCGGCAATCTGGCCATGGCGCGCCGAGACTCTGGCGTGGGCCCCCATGCGTCGCATGCTCCGCATCGGTGTGCCGATCGGGGTGCAGTGGTTCTTCGAGAGCTTCGCCTTCGGCCTCACGGCCATCTTCCTGGGCTGGATGGGCACAGCCTCCCTCGCGGGGCCTGAGAGCGCCCTCCACATGGCGGCACTCACCTTCCTGGTGCCGCTTGGCATTTC
>CAZNZG010000186.1:0-6910 GCA_964577455.1 uncultured Gemmatimonas sp.
GATCCCAGCGTGGACCCGCAGGGGCGCGTCTGGTTCGTGGGGCAGGAAGGCAACTACGTGGCGCGCATGGACCCCAAGACCGGCAAGTTTGAGCGCTTCGAGATCGATGCCGGCACCCATCCGCACACCGTCAACGTGGACCCGCAGGGCGACGCGTGGTACGCCGGCAATCGCAACGGCATGATCGGTCGCATCGACGGCAAGAGCGGCAAGATCACGCGCTACCCCATGCCCGATCCCGCCGCGAAGGATCCGCACACCATCACCTTCGACGCGAAGGGGAACCTCTGGTTCACGTTGCAGAACAGCAACATGGTGGGCTTCCTCGAAAAGAGCAGCGGTACCGTGAAGCTGGCCGCCATGCCCACGCCGCGCTCGCGCCCGTACGGCATCGTGCTCGATCGTACCGGCCGCCCGTGGTTCAACCTCTTCGGCACCAACAAGCTCGGGACCATCGACCCCACCAGCATGCGTGTGCGGGAGTACGTGCTCCCCGATGAGCGCGCGCGTGGCCGCCGCATCGCGCTCACCAGCGACGGCGCCGTGTGGTACGGCGACTACTCACGCGGCTACGTGGGGCGTCTCGATCCCGTGAGCGGCGCCGTGAAGGAGTGGGCCCTCCCCGGAGGCGGTACCAGCATGCCCTACGCCATGACCGTCGACGACGCCGATCGCCTCTGGCTCGTGGAAACCGGCCGTCAGCCCAACCGTCTGGTGGGCTTCGACCCGCGCAGCAACGAGTTCATCGCGCAGGTCGACGTGGGCCCCGTGCAGCCCAACACCATCCGCCACATGGTGTTCGACAAAACCACCCGCAGCATCTGGTTCGGCAGCGACCGCGGCACCATCGGGCGCGCCGTCGTCCCGCCGCCGGGGCGCAAGCCGATCGGGTGAAGAAGGAGGCTTGGCCTGGCTGGTAGTCGTGACCCGTCAGGCATTCGTGAATACGCTGGTCCCGCGTTTACCGCGGAAACCGGCAGGTGAAGCGGACAGGCGCGGATACAGCAACAAGAGCTGTCGTCGGGACGCAGCGCGGGAGTGCCGCGGAGTACCTCGAGAGAATCCGCGCGTTCCCGCGGCATCCGCCGGTTTCCGCGGTAAGGCCGTGCCCGCGCGGCGCCGCCTGATGGCGCGCAAGCTGTTACCCACACACTCCACCTGCGCCCACCGCGCAGTCGCGCCCCACGGCACGCGCCACCGCCTGCACCTGCGTCATCATCGCCGCGAACGCGTCGGGCTCGAGACTTTGCTCGCCGTCGCTCTTCGCGCACGTGGGGTTGGGGTGTACCTCCACAATGAGGCCATCGGCACCAGCCGCCACCGCTGCCAGTGCGAGCGGAGCAACGAGATGCGCGCGTCCACCGGCGTGCGACGGATCCACTATCACCGGTAAATGCGTTTCGCGCTTCAGTACCGGAATGGCGGCCACGTCCATCGTGTTGCGGGTGGCCGTCTCGTAGGTACGGATGCCGCGCTCGCACAACATCACGTCGCCATTCCCCTGCGCCATGATGTACTCGGCCGCCATCAGAAGCTCGGTGATCGTTGCCGAAAGTCCGCGCTTGAGCAGCACCGGACGCGGCACACGGCCAACCTCACACAGCAGCGAAAAGTTCTGCATGTTGCGCGCGCCGATCTGCATCACGTCGGCGTAGCTCGCCACGAGCTCCACCTGTCGCGGATCCATCACTTCGGTCACGAT
Organism: uncultured Gemmatimonas sp.; assembly: GCA_964577455.1. Lineage (GTDB taxonomy): Bacteria > Gemmatimonadota > Gemmatimonadetes > Gemmatimonadales > Gemmatimonadaceae > Gemmatimonas. Next base: position 1,703 of record CAZNZG010000186.1, read on the forward strand.
CGGCATCCCCGTCTCGGCCCGCACCTCGGCCATGATCTTCAGCCCCTCCTCCCCCATCCCCTGAAACGCGTACGGACTCGAACGCGGCTTGAATGCACCACCTCGCAACAGGCGGGCTCCCGACTGCTGCACCGCGCGCGCCGTGTCGAACATCATGTCGCGCCCCTCCACGCTGCACGGCCCCGCCATCACGACCACATCGCGACCACCGATCACCGTGTCGGCCGGGTCACCGAGGCGAATGACCGTGCTCTCCACCGAGAATTCTCGTGACGCCAGCTTGTAGGGCTTGAGCACCGGCATCACGCGCTCCACCCCCTCGAGCTGCGTGAGCCCGTGTTCGCTGAGCGTACCCTCCTCGCCAATGCACCCCACGATGGTGCGCTGCTCGCCGCGCGACACGTGAGTGCGAAGCCCGGCCGCCTCGACATGCTCGATGATGCGGTCGAGCGCGCCAGGAGTGATACCCGCGGTAGTGACGATGATCATCTGTTCCTCTGGAATGGTGGACATTGGCCACCGAGGAACCCGTACCGCGCGACCCCCGGAAACAACCGAGGCCCGTGCGGTCGCACGGGCCTCTCGGTCGATCGGGAGCGTCAGGACTTAGCTGCGCGCGCCAAACATGCCGGGGCCCATGCGGGTCGGCACCCAATAAAGTCGGCAGGCGTAGAAGTGACGCGTCATGCCTCGGAGGCTACGGCCCTTGCTTGTGCGTGTCAATATGTTGGGAGCATGACCGCATTCCCCAGAGTCGCCTTCCAGGGCGAGCTCGGTGCCTTCAGTGAAATGGCAATCCGACAGCACTGGCCGGAGGGGGCCGAAGCGAAGCCCTGCAGCTCATTCCCCGAGGCCATTCAGCTGGTGCTGCAGGCGGAGGCCGACTTCGCCGTGATCCCGGTCGAGAACGCCATCGTGGGACCGGTGAAAGTGGCGCTCGACGCGCTCGCCCACGTGGGCAGCGCCATCGTCGTGCGCGCCGAAACCCGGGTTCCGGTGCACCTCAATCTCATGGCACCGCGCGGCGCGACGCTCGCAGGGCTCCGTGACGTGCACTCGCACCCGGTTGCTCTGGCGCAGTGCCGCATCTTCTTCGCTCGGCACAGCTGGCTCGTGAGTACGCCACACGCCGATACGGCAGGCGCCGCGTGCGATGTCGCCCGTGAGGGGCGCATCACACGCGGCGCCGTCGCCAGTGAAATGGCGGCTGAACGCTATGGGCTGGAGATCATCGCCCGCCACATCGAAGACGTGCCCCACAACTGGACGCGCTTCGTGGTGGTCAGCCTGCCCACGTCGTAACGGCAGGCCAACCGGACGTCATCAGGCCGGCGGAGCGCCCGCCTTGCGGAGACGGTACTCGCGATGGCCCTCGCGCTGCGCCGCCTTCATCTCGTCCACGATCTTCACGGCCTCGGCGTTGTTTCCCGCCTTCACCGCGGCTTTCAGCTTGTCGACCGTCGCGATCAGCTTCTTCATCTCGGCCTGATAGCCGCTCACGAACTTCGCCTGCTCGCCGGCCGGGATCTTCTCCTTCTTCTCCGGCTCCAGCGTCAGCGACGCCTTGGCGTTGGTCTCGATGATCGCGATCTGCTCGAGCGTGTTGGCGTTCTTCGACGGGTCTTCGACCTGGCGCCCCACGGCCTTCAGCGCCGTGTTCATGGCAGCCATTTTCTTGCCGAGCGGGGTCTTGGGCTCGTCCTGCTGAGCCTGAGCGGTACCCGCCAACGACAGGGCGAGAACCAGCGCCGTGCCGAGCTGCCGAATGCGTGTGGTCATGTACAGGCAGGGATGAGGATGGATGTCCGCCGCGGCGTCCGACGGTCGGACTGAATGGATCGGGACTATCGGTCCAATACGCAAGAACGCCACGAATCGCTGCACTGGCCAGCGAACCACGGCGCGGCGGCGTAGAATCTCGCAGCCCTCTCGCACGCCTGCCGTGCGTCCCACCTGCGGTTGCCGCACCCCGTTCGTCCCCGAGTGCACGACGACATGTCCGATAGCACCCCCGTTCCCCCCTCCGACCGCCGGACCTTCGTGTCCAAGGTCTCGGCCGCTGTCATCGGCGGCCTCATCACCGTCGCTGCCCCCATCGCCGGCCTCTTTCCCATCCTCGACCCGCTGCGCCGGCGCAGCGATACGCGAGGCATGGTGCGGGTCACGTCATTCGCCTCGCTCCCGGAGGGCGGCGAGCCACGCAAGTTCCCGGTCCTCGATACCCTGGTGGATGCCTGGAACAAGACGGAGAACGTGCCGGTGGGCAGTGTGTACGTACAGCGCACCGGCGAAAACACCGTGCGCGTGCTGCACTCCGTCTGCCCGCACCTCGGCTGCAGCGTGGGCTACAACGCCTCGGGGCGCGGTTACTTCTGCCCCTGCCACAAGAGCAGCTTCGCCCTCGACGGCAGCATCGCCGATCCCAAGAGCCCCAGCCCACGCGGCATGGACCCGCTCGAAGCGGTCGTCCGTGACGGTGAGGTCTGGGTGAAGTTCCAGAACTTCCGGAAGGGTTCCCCCGAGCGGATCGCCGTCTGATGAGCGGCTTCCGCGACTGGCTCGATCAACGCACCGGCTACAAGGGGCTGCTGCACGAAGCGCTGTTCGAGAACGTCCCCGGTGGGGCGCGTTGGCGATACGTGTGGGGCAGTACGCTCACCTTCTTCTTCGTCGTGCAGGTCATCACGGGACTGATCCTGTGGATGTCCTACAGCCCCAGTTCGCAGACGGCGTGGGAGAGCGTGTACTGGATCCAGCACGAGATGTGGGGCGGCTGGCTGCTGCGCGGCATTCATCACTTTGCGGCGCAGGCCATGACCGCCCTGCTGGTGCTGCATCTCATGCAGGTGGTGATCGACGGTGCGTACAAGGCGCCGCGTGAAGTGAACTTCTGGTTCGGCGTGGCGCTGCTGCTGCTGGTACTCGCCCTCTCGCTTACCGGCTACCTGCTGCCGTGGGACCAGAACGGCTACTGGTCCACCGCCGTCTCCACGAACCTCGTGGGAATGAGCCCAGGCATCGGGCCGGCGCTGCAAACGATCCTCGTGGGCGGTGCCAGCTACGGGCATCACACCCTCACGCGCTTCTTTGCACTGCACGCGGGGCTCGTGCCACTGCTCATCGGCCTGATGATCGTGGGGCACGTGTATCTGTTCCGTCGTCACGGCCTCACGCCCAAGCAGCCCATTCGCAAGCCGGACGAGGGCTTCTGGCCCGAGCAGGTGCTGCGTGATGCGGTGGCCTGCCTCGCGGTGTTCGCGGCGGTGCTGTTTCTCGCGGTGCGCGAACATGGCGCGCCGCTCGGAGCCCCTGCCGACCCCGCCGAGCAGTTCGCGGCAGCACGACCGGAATGGTACTTCCTCTTCCTGTTCCAGTTCCTCAAGTACTTCCCCGGCAAGACGGAAATCATCGGCGCCATCGTGCTCCCCACGCTGGTGCTCGTGCTGATCGCGGCGATGCCCTTCCTCGGCCGCTGGCGTCTTGGCCATCGGTTCAACGTGGGGTTGCTGGGCGTGCTGCTCGCCGGTGCGGGGTTGCTGACCGTGCAGGCGATCAACGCCGACCGCAACGACGCCGACTATCAGGTGTCACGACAGGTGGCTGCACGTGACGCCGAGCGGGCCGTGCAGCTGGCCGGCGATGGTATTCCCATCACCGGCGCCCTCACGGTGATGCGCGATGATCCCTACACCCAGGGGCCACGCATCTTCTCGCGCAATTGCTCGTCGTGCCACCGCTTCGACGGGCACGACGGCATGGGGTATCCGCTCCCTGCCGACTCCATCTCCGCTTCCGACCTCAAGGGGTTCGGCTCACGCGAGTGGCTGAGCGGCTTCCTGCACGCCGATACCATTCTGAGCAAGAAGTACTGGGGCAACACTTACCACGCCGAAGGTGACATGGTGGGGTGGCTGGGTGATCACCAGCCGGAGAGCGAGGAAGAGAAGATCACGCGGCAGAACGTGGTGTTCGCGCTCTCGGCGCAGGCACAACTGGCATCGCAGAAAACGATCGATCAGCGCGACAGTGCGCGTATCGCCGCCGGTCTCGCGTACATGCGCAACACCGATTACGGGTGCGCCTCCTGCCACAAGTTTCAGGACGTGGGCACCGATAGTCCGGAGCTCACCGGCTGGGGCTCGCGCGAATGGATGATCGCCTTCATCAACGATCCTGAGCACCCGCGCTTCTTCGGCCGCGACAACGATCGCATGCCATCGTTCGGCAAGGAGAAGAGCCTCAGCGACCGCGAGATCGCGATGGTGGTGGACTGGATCAGGGGTGAGTGGAAGGTGCCGAAGGGACGGTAAGTCGCGGCCTACAGCCACACGGGGCAAACCCGGAACCCGAATTCAATACCCGTGACTGCTGTTTCGAGTCATGGGTGCGAGTTCCGGGTTCCGGGTTTTTCATGCCAATTCCCATCTGATCATGCATGTAAACCAATTCCCCACAAACGCCACGGCACTGCGCTGACTGTTGGACCGACCGGTCATCGGCACCCTGTACGTGTTCTTTCACACGCACAGTGGAGTGTCGATGAAGCTGGTGTTCGTTCAGCCCAATTATCACGCCGGCGGCGCCGAAATCGCCGGTAACTGGCCCCCGGGATGGGTGGCGTACATTGGCGGTGCACTCAAGCACGCCGGTTTCACCGACATCACGTTCGTCGATGCGATGACGAACCACATCGACGACGAATCGCTCCGTCGCCGCCTCATCGAGCTCGAGCCCGATGCAGTGCTGGCGACCGCGATCACGCCGATGATCTATCAGGCGCAGCGTACGCTGCAGATCGCGCGCGAAGTGAACCCGGGAGCGCACCTGATTCTTGGCGGTATCCATCCCACGTTCATGTACCAGCAGGTGTTCAGCGAAGCGCCGTGGATCGACTATATCGTCCGCGGCGAGGGCGAGGAGATCATCGTCGAGCTGATGCAGCATCTGCAGGCGGGTACCGCCCTCGACACACGCCGCGACATCCGCGGTATCGCCTTCGTGGAAGACGGACAGGTGGTGGCAACGCCGGCGCGCCCGGTGATCTCCGACCTCGATACGCTCACCCCCGATTGGTCGCTGCTGGAGTGGGAGAAGTACATCTATATCCCGCTCAACTGCCGCGTGGCGATTCCCAACTTCGCGCGCGGCTGCCCCTTCACCTGCCGCTTCTGCTCGCAGTGGAAGTTCTGGCGCAAGTATCGCACGCGC
>CAZNZG010000187.1:0-6850 GCA_964577455.1 uncultured Gemmatimonas sp.
TCAGCTGGGAGAGCACCTGCTTTGCAAGCAGGGGGTCATCGGTTCGATCCCGATACGCTCCACTACAACACAGCAACAAACGCGAGGGGCCGTCGCAATCCGCGACGGCCCCTCGTGCGTTCAGCATTCGGATCTCGGGGGCACGCGGCCTACCAGCTCACCGTCCCCAGCACCATCGCGCCCGCGCCGCTCGCCGCCGTCACCTCCGCGGCGTTCACCAGCATCACCATCGCGCCCTCGTCCTCGCGCCCCTCGGCGATGTCCGTCTCGAGCTCCGCCTGCAGCGTCTTCGTGGCCAGTGCGTTGGCTTCGTCCAGCGTGGCGGCCTGCACCAGCACGGCGCCCGTCACGGGAAACTTGCCCCCCTCGCGCAGGAACCCCACCAGGAAACGGGGAGCGGACGGCGCCGCCGGCATCAGCCGCGGCGGGCGGGGCGCCCGCGGCGCGCGGGGAGCGGGCTCCCCCTGCAGCACCAGACACGCCGCACGCACGGTGTAGTCCCGCCCGGCCTGGTAGCCGCTCGACGGATCGGCCTCCGACACGGTGATGAGGTACGGCAAGCCGAACGGCGTGTGCGGATGCGCCTTCTCATCCACGCGCTTGACGGTGCCGCGTACCCGCGCTCCACCGAACTGGAATTCCACCACATCGCCAGGACCAAGGTCCTGCTCGGGATCGGAAGGGGAGGAGAGACGGTGCATACCGGAAGTGTCGGCATCCACCGCCCGCCGCTGAATACCGACGCCGCGCCACGCCGTTCGGCTGGCGCCCACTCGTGCCGCCGGATTAATTGCCACACATGGGTGAGTGGTGGGGCGTTCGTTGGCAGTACCAACGGCGCCGGTACGCCTCGCGTGGAGATGAGCGAATGGTTTGGGTGTTTGGCGGCGCCTTGCTCTTTGGCGGGGTCTTCGTGCTCCTCGGATTGCTGGGCAAGGACTCCCATCCCCACGTGGACGGCGACCTCGGGCACCACGAGCTGGGCGACGCCGGCCTCCTGGCCGTCTTCTCTCTCCGCAATCTCACGTGGGCCAGCTTCGCGTTCGGCGGCATCGGGCTGCTCGCCACGCTCACCAACCGCAGTACGGCCACCACATGGCTCGCCTCGGTCGCCGCAGGAGTGGGCACGCTCGCCCTCGTGCATGTCACGTTCCGGGCCCTGCGCCGCGGCGAGGTCGGCATCATGGCCGGTGATGTGCTGGTGGTCGGAGCCTCCGCCTCCCTCGTGCTCCCCTTCGATGATCAGGGGATGGGGGTGGTGCAGTTCGTGGCCGGGGGACAGGTCCAGGAGATCCCGGCACGACGTGCCGCCGCCTACGCCGACCTCGGCAGCGAGTTTTTTGCGAATTGTCGCATCGAGTCCATCCAGAACGGACTCGCCATTGTCGAACCCGCGACGTCCTGACGGAGCTGCCGTCGGACGCGATTCCCGTAGCCAACACGGAGTGCCGTGATGAACGAATTGTTCGGTGACAGCCTGGGGACCGCCCTCTTTTCGCTGGGCGGCGTGGCCTTTCTGATCGTGATGATCGTGCTGCTGATCATCACGGTGAAGCAGCTGCTGATCATCGTGCCCCCCAACATGGTGGCCGTCATCACGGGACGACAGCGCGCCCTCACCGACGGGACCAGTGTGGGATATCGAGTGGTGCGCGGCGGGCGGACCATACGCATTCCGATCCTCGAGCAGGCGCAGTGGATGACGCTCAACACGATCCCGCTCACGATCAGTGTGCGTAACGCCATCGCGCGCGGCGGCATTCCCATCGATGTGCAGGCCGTGGCCAATGTGAAGATCGCCTCCATGCCCGAAGAGGTATTCAACAACGCTGTCGAACGTATCCTGGGCAACGAACGGCAGGTGGCCGATCTGGCGCAGGAAACACTCGCCGCCAATCTGCGTGGCGTGCTGTCAACGCTCACCCCAGAGGAGGCCAACGAGGACCGCGTGAAGTTCGAGGCGGAACTCATGAAGGAGGTCACGCGCGACCTGCAGAAGCTTGGCTTGCAGCTCGACATGCTGAAGATCCAGAACATCAGCGATGAAGCTGGCTATCTGCGCGCCTACGGACGTATCCGCACCGCGGAGGTGCTGCGCGACGCCCAGATCGCCGAAGCCAAGACCACCGCCGAAACGGAACGGGAGCAGGCCCGGGCGCAGCAGGAGGCCGAGGTCGCCCGCGCGCAGTCGCAGATGATGGTGTCGGCCGCCCAGAATGAGCTGCGCGTGAAGCAGGCTGAACTCGATCGGCAGGCCCAGATCGCCGAACGCACGGCACGGGCGGCCGCCGATGAAGCACAGGCGCGTGCAGAAAAGGCGGTGGAAGAGGCCCGCGTGGAGGTCACGCGCGTGCGACTGCAGGTGGAACAGGTCGAGCCTGCCCGTGCCCGCGCCGAAGCGGCGCGAGCCGAGGCCGAGGCGGCCGCGGCGCCGGTGATCGCGCAGGGTGAGGCGCAGGCCAAGGCGCTGCGTGCGGTGCAAGAGCAGCTGATGGCCGCCGGCCCGCAGGGGCTGTCGCTGCTTTATCTCCAGCAGTTGCCCGACATGATCGATCGGCTGGCGAGTGCGGCCTCCGACATCCGTATTGACCGCCTGGTGGTGCTCGATGGCGGTGACGGGCAGGGGGCGGCCAATGCCACGCAACAGAAGCTGGGGGCCATGATGAAGCTGCTCGAGGCCGCCAGTGCCCAGTACGGAATCGAACCCGAGTCGCTGCTCAAAGGCATCGCGTCACGCATCACATCAACCGACGTGTCGGTCCCCACCTCCGCAGACGCCGCCACGAAGGGGCACTGATCCAGATACGGGGGCCGGGCTAGGCGCCGCGTGCCTCCACGCGGCGCAGCCCCCACGGATCGTTCGAGTTCGCAGGCACCGGGAGTGACGTGGTGGACGCATGTCGCTCCAACCGCTGCGTCATCGCCGCAAGAGGGAGCGCCTCGCTGAAGTGGCGCCCCTGCTGCGCAACGCACTGCAGCCGGGCCAGCCGCTGCGCCTGCTCGGCGTTCTCTACCCCCTCGGCTACCACGTCGAGCCCGAGGCCGCGCGCCAGCCGCACCATGCTCGCTACGATCGCCTGATCGCGCTGATCCACCAGCATCTGCGACACGAACCGCCGGTCGATCTTGATGCCGTCCACCGGCGCCTCGCGCAGGAAGGTGAGCGAGGCGTGCCCCACGCCGAAGTCGTCCACCACGAGCCGCAGCCCCAGCCCCTTGAGTGCGCGGAGCGTCTCCATGGCCATCTCGCCGTCCACGACTGTGCTGTTCTCGGTCAGCTCGAGCGTGATCAACTCGGCCGGGCACCCCGTTTCGGCCAGGATCTGCGCCACGCGCCGCTCGAAGCCATGCTCGCGCAGCTGCACCGCCGACAGGTTCACCCCCACCCGAAGGGCATCGCCAAGACCACGTGATCGCCACTGCATCACGGCACGGCAGGCATCGCGCAGCACCTGCTCGCCGATCGGCACGATCAACCCGGTGTCCTCCGCCAGCCCGAGGAACCCGCTTGGCGACAGGACGCCGCGATCCGGATCGCGCCAGCGGAGCAGCGCCTCGGCGCCAACGATCCGATCCGCCACCACGTCCATCACCGGCTGGTAGAACAGTTCGAACTCGCCACGGTCGATGGCCGCGCGCAGGCGCGCCTCGCGGCGATGGGACACGCTCTTGTCGGTCGCCGTCGTCGCAGCCGCCTGCAGCTCGTCGTCGGTCGCCAGCGCCAGCGTACCAAGGGCAGGGGTGAGCGAGCGCCCACGGCGGCGCTGGACCTTTACCCGGTACATGTCGGCGTCGGCCGCGTCCAGCAGGTCCTGTGCGGTCGCTCCGTCCAGCGGCGACATGGCGCTGCCGATGCTCGCCTCCACGAGCAGCAGCTCCCCCCCGCCCACGTCGATCGGTTCCCGCAGCGAGTTGAGGATCGTGTCCTTCACGAAGGCCACGTCACGGCGGCTGGTGACATCGGGGAGCAGCACCACGAACTCATCCCCGCCCAGCCGCGCCACGGCGTCCGAGCGCCGCACACTCTCCAGTAGCCGCGCGGACACCGCCTTGAGCAGCGTGTCGCCCAAGGCATGCCCGCGGGTGTCGTTGACGGTCTTGAAGCCGTCGAGATCCACGAACAGCAGTCCCGTCTTGCGCACGTAGCGGGCGCCGAATGCCAGCGCCCGCTCCAACTGGTCCAGGAACAGCCCGCGGTTCGCGAGGCCGGTGAGCGGGTCGTGCGTGGCCCGGTGCGCAGCCTCCACCCGGGCCGCCTCCAGCGCCGTGATGCGCTGCTGCCGCTCGATGGCAAAGGCAAGCATCCGTGCCAGCGCTTCGGGAGCATGCTCCCGCTTGTCCAGGCACTCGTGCGCCCCCGCCCGCAATACGCGAATGGCCAGCGCATCATCGAGCGCCTCCGTGTACACCACCACCGGCACCGTGGGCGAGGCGCCACGAATCCCGGTCAGCGTGGCCACACCGCTGGCATCGGCGACCGTCAGCTCCAGCACAACGGCATCGAACGACGACTCCAGCAGGGCGCGCATCGCATCGGCCAGGCTCGCGACCCGTGTGACGGACAGCTGGGACTGCAAGCGACTGCGCAGCCCTGCTTCGGAACGGATTGCGGCCTCGTCATCATTCTCCACAAGCAACACACGGAGCGTGCTGACAACAGCGGGCTCGTGGCTCGCAGGGTCGGTCATGATCGACGCGGGAAGATGGTGGGAAGGATGCCTGAGCGGCCGGGGAACGCCATTCATGATATCCACAGAGCTCACTGTTTCGCTGAATTGTGATCCATCCACTTCATTCTCTTTCAACTCACATCACGCATGACGACCGGAGCCAACGTTCCGCTCCAAGCCGGCACCGCAGCGCCGGACTTCTCCCTGACCGCCACCAATGGTGAGACGGTCACCCTGTCCGGCTTTCACGGCAAGAAGCATGTGCTGCTCGCCTTCTTCCCGAAGGCCTTCACAAGCGTATGCACCAGCGAATTGTGTGCCTTCAGCGACGACTTCGATGCGTTCACCGCTGAAAACGTGGAAGTCCTTCCTATTTCGGTAGATCCCGTCGATGTATTAAAGGAGTTTCGCGATCAGCATTCCATGAAGGTGCAGCTGCTTTCCGACATCGAGAAGCTGGCGGCCTCCGCTTTCGGGGTGCTCTGGGGAGACGGCGCCATCGCCAACCGGGCATACTTTCTCATCGATACCACCGGCACCATCCGGTGGGCCCATGCGGAAGAGCATCCGGGACTCAAGCGCGAGAATGCGGAAATCTTTGAGGCCATCAAGACTGTGACCGCCTGAAGGTTGTCCACACTCGGTACAGCGCAGGGTACGGAGCCCGGTGTATGACGCGCAGCCGGACACATCGATAAACTTTATCGCGGCGCGGAAAATGTGGAAAGCGGGACGGCGCGCGTATATGTGAGCCGTCCCGCTCCGTTACTGGCCGGACATTCGCTTGTGGGTAGTCACTTTATGTGATCATCCACATCGCCGGGGCCGGTCGTTCGCTGGTCACGCTTCGCCGGTGGTGGGCGCGGGCGTGCGCTCCGTAGCCCCCGACGGCACCATTTCGGACGTAATCGGGACACGGCGCGGCTGGCTCGGCGCCACCTTGCCCACCCGCACCGTGAGCACCCCCAGCGCGTGACGTGCCGAGATCGCCTGCAGGTCGGCGCCCTTCGGCAGGCGGAACCGCCGGGTGAACGAACCAGTCGGCTGTTCGCCGACCAGCTGCCGTTCGCTGGCACCAGGTGCAACCGCGGGGCGCGTCCCGCGGATCGTCAGGACCCCTTCCTCCGCCAGCACCTCTACGGCGTCCGGCTGCACGCCGGGGAGGTCCACCTGCACCGTGTAGCCCGTCGCGTCCTCGCGGGCGCTGACCGCCGGCTGCCATCCCTCGGTGCCTCGAGTAGCAGGGCGGGGGACGAATACATCGTCGAAGAGGCGATCCATTTCCCGGCGAATCGCACGGGTCGAGAGGGGAGTGGCAATCAGCGGAAACGTGTAGGTCATGGCGCGAGGCTCCTGGGCGCGTGCCCGTCGTCGTGTGAATTCCGGCGTCGTACATGACGCCGCCACCGCGCTGCAGGTGCAGCCGGCATGCCGCGCCGGTCGGGTCAAGTCGGCAAAGAGGCACGGGGTCCGTCTGTCAGGGTGGCGGGATGGCTGTCGCTTTGGCGCCATGGAGGCGTGCGCCTGATTTCCCGGTATTCGGTCAGCTTGTCCGATGAAGGGTGCCGGCCTAGCTTGCGATCATGTCATCCACCCCGCCGGCCACTCTCCCCGATCTGATCGGGCTGCTGGCCGCTGCCAACGACACGGTGCGCGGCATCCCGGCGCTCCTCGAACGGCTCGGGCGCGGACTGCGCGCCGAACGCGTGGCGCTGGAGTTCACCGAGGCGGGGGAGCGCCCCGTCGTGTGGCGCGAGAGCGTACGCGAAAGCGCACCGCAGTATCCACCGCGTACGCTTCCCGTCGAAGCGGGCGGCCAGATTCTCGCGGTCCTCGTGGTACATCGCGACAAGCCGTTCAGCGATGCCGAGGACGCGCTGCTCGAGACCATTGCCCCGTTGCTGGCGGTGGCGATCGGGCGCGACGCCTATCTCCACGACCTCGAGCGGGAATTGCGCGCGCGCGTCCAGGAGCTGGCCGACCAGCGCGCCTTCATCGAGTGCATCGTGGACTCCTTGCCGGTCGGACTCTACGTGATCGACCGGCAGTACCGTATTCACGCCTGGAATCACAAGCGCGAGACGGGGCTCCAGGGCGTGGCCCGGACCGACGCCGTCGGGCGCTCCATCTTCGACGTGCTGCACCGTCAGCCGGCCGCGCTGCTCAAGCGCGAATTCGAC
>CAZNZG010000188.1:0-6831 GCA_964577455.1 uncultured Gemmatimonas sp.
CAACATCGACATCCCGGACGAGGATGCCGAGAAGCTGCGCACCGTCGGTGACGCCATCGCGTACCTCGAGGCGAAGGTCGCAGGCTGATGAAGCGGCGGGTCGTCGTCACGGGCTTGGGGGCGGTTACGCCCGTCGGTAACGACGTGGCGACGACCTGGCAGTCGCTGCTGGGCGGGGTCTCGGGAGGCGCGTACATCACGAAGTTCGATGCCTCCGAGTTCAAGGTGAAGTTCGCCTGCGAGGTGAAGGGCTTCGACGTGGGTCTCTACATGGACCGCAAGGAAGCCAAGCGCGCTGACCTGTTCACGCAGTACGCCATGGCGGCCTCGGTGCAGGCCATGCGCGACGCGGGGCTGGAGGATGGCGGATATGTCGCGGAAGACACCGGTGTGATCATCGGCAGCGGCATCGGCGGACTGTCCACCATGGAAGACCAGCACTCGGTGCTGATCCAGTCCGGTAACAAGCGCATCTCGCCGTTCTTCATCCCCATGTATATCGCCGACATCGCGGCGGGCGTGGTGTCCATGCGCTTTGGCGCCAAGGGCCCCAACTTCGCGACGATGTCCGCGTGTGCCACCAGTGCGCACGCGATCGGCGAAGCGTTTCGTACGATCATGTATGGCGACGCATCGGTCATGATCTGCGGCGGCACGGAGGCCTCGGTCTGCCCCATGGCGATCGGCGGCTTCGGCAACATGACGGCGCTCTCCGAGCGCAATGACTCGCCGTCCACCGCCTCGCGGCCGTTCGACGCCACGCGTGACGGCTTCGTCCTGGGAGAGGGCGCTGGTGTCGTGGTGCTCGAGGAGCTCGAGCACGCGCTCGCCCGCGGCGCGCGGATCTACGGCGAGGTCATCGGGTACGGTGCCACCGGTGATGCGTACCATCTTACCGGTCAGCCGGAAGCGCACGAGGGGCTCCAGCGCGCCATGCGTAAAGCCATGGCCGACGGAAAGATTGCGCCCACGGATGTCGATTACATCAACGCACACGGCACGTCGACGCCGCTCAACGACCCCAATGAGATCAAGGGGATCAAGGCGGTGTTCGGCGACCATGCGTACAAGTTGTCGGTCAGTTCCACCAAGTCGGCCACCGGGCACATGCTCGGGGCGGCCGGTGGGGTGGAGTTCATTGCCTGCGCGATGGCCATTCGCGACGGTATGATTCCTCCCACGATCAACTACAGCACGCCCGATCCGGAGTGTGATCTCGACGTGACGCCGAACGTGCCCAAGGCCCGTACGGTCAACGTCGCGCTCTCCAACAGCTCCGGCTTTGGCGGCCACAACGTCTCGATCGCGCTCCGACGCTGGCACGGGTAAGCCCGCCGGGGCGTTCGTCGAGGTGACGCGCGGCATGACGCCGCGCCGGAGCCTGGGTACGTCCTGATGCCGCTTGCAGTACCGTTCGACCTCGATACGCTGCGCGATCCGGCGCTGCGCCCCATCGGCGAAAAGCTGATCGCGGGCCAGCGCCTGACGATCGCTGACGGGCGCACCCTCTATACCTCCCCCGACATTCTCGGGGTGGGGGCAATGGCTGATGCCGCGAACCGCGCGCGCCACGGCAACGTCGTCACGTTCGCCGCCAATCAGCACATCAACCCCACCAACATCTGCGTGCTGCGGAAGACGTGCGTCTTCTGCGGCTACGCGCGCCTGCCGAAAGAAGAGGGAGCGTATCGCTACTCGCTCGAACAGGTACTGGCGGAGTCGGATCGCGCCGATGGCACCATCACGCGCGAGTTTCACATCGTGGGCGGGCTCGATATGCAGGCGGGCCTCGAGTACTACACTACGATGTTCCGTGCGCTCAAGGCGCGGCATCCGCAGGTGCACATCAAGGCACTCACGGCCGTCGAGATCGCGCACATTGCGCGGATCGAGAAGATGAGCCGGGAAGACGTGCTGATCGCCCTGCGCGAGGCAGGCCTCGATACGCTGCCCGGGGGCGGCGCCGAAACCTTCAGTGCGGCCGTGCGCGAGCAGATCGCCGACAAGAAGCTCGGGGGCACGGACTACATCGACGTGCATCGCACCGCGCACAAGCTCGGCATTCGTTCCAACTGCACCATGTTGTACGGGCACGTGGAGACGATCGACGATCGCCTCGAACATCTGAACATGCTGCGCGAGTTGCAGGACGAGACCGGTGGCTTTCTCGCCTTCATTCCGCTCGCGTACCACCCGGATGACAACGAGCTGGGGGTCACCCTCGGACGTCAGGGCACCAGCACGACCGGTTTCGACGACCTGCGCAACCTTGCCGTCGGCCGACTCTTCCTCGACAACTTCGAGCACATCAAGTCGCACTGGATCATGGTGTCGGCGGCCGTGTCGCAGATCGCGCTGCACTTCGGTGTCAACGACATCGAGGGTACCGTGGTACGCGAAAAGATCTACCACGCCGTGGGGGCCAGCACGCCGCAGGGCATGACGTTGCCGCAGCTGCTGCAGCTCATTCGCGGCTCGGGCAAGGTACCGGCAGAGCGGGACTCGTTCTATCGCATCATCCGTGAGTTTGCTCCCGAGGACACCGGCGAGGGCATCAACGCGCCCGCCGATGCCGTGGCGTCCGTGGTGGCCTGACGTGAGCACGCCGCTGCGGGTCGGACGCATCCGGTACATCAACTGCTACCCGGTATACGGGGCGATCGAGCGTGGGATCGTCCCACTCGCCGGTGAGTTGGTGGACGGCGTACCCACGCAGCTCAACCGCCTCATGGCGGCCGGCGAGATCGACGTCAGTGTCGTTTCGGCCGTGGAGTATGCGCGTGATGCGCATCAGTTCCTCCTGCTTCCCGAACTGGGGATCACGAGCGATGGTCCCGTCCGCAGCGTGATGCTGTTCAGCAAGCGCGCGGCAAGGGATCTCGGCGGGCGCCGCGTCGTGGTCAGCCGCAGCAGCATGACGTCGGTCGCGTTGCTCGAGTTGCTGTTCGAGCATGTATGGAAGTGCCGTCCCGAATTCGTGCCTGGTGACGCCGAACTCGGCGACATTGGCCGCTTCAGCGAGGAGGAGCACGATGCGCGCCTGGTGATCGGGGATGCCGCGCTCAAGCTGTTCGACGCCGCCAACCGCGGTGGGCCGTGGGCCGAGCGCTATCCCTATATCGAGGACCTTGGCGCTGCATGGAAGTCATGGACCGGCTTGCCCTTCGTCTTCGCCGTGTGGGTGGCACAGCGCCGCACGCCGGTACACGCGTCGCTTTCAGCCCATGCGTCGCTCATCGCCAGTCGTGACTGGGGCCTGCAGCATCTCGACCAGCTGTCCGCACAGGCGGCTCTGGCGAGCGGTGTACCACTCGAAACCTGCCGCGAGTACTTCGCTGGCCTCGATTACCGTCTGTCGTACCCGCACCTGGCGGGGCTGACCGAGTTCTTCCGTCGGCTGGTGCTGGCCGGACGCGTACCCGATGGGACGCTCGCCTTCCTGCCTGCTGCCTGACCGGCTTTCCGACTTCTTGAGTGACCGTCATGCGTGATCTTCTCGATTTCTACACCAACGCCCCACTGCTCGAACTCGGCATGGAAGCCGATCGTATCCGCGAGCAGAAGCACCCGCATGGTGTCGTCACGTACATCATCGACCGCAACATCAACTACACGAACGTGTGTGTGGCCGACTGCGGCTTCTGCGCGTTCTATCGCCGTCCCAAGCACGGGGAAGGCTACACGCTGTCGTATGAGCAGATCGGGGAGAAGATCGAGGAAACGAAGGCGCTGGGCGGTGTGCAGATCCTTATCCAGGGTGGGCACAATCCGTACATCCCATTCGAGTGGTACCTCGATCTGCTGCGGTACATCAAGAAGTACCACCCCATTCACATCCATGGCTTCTCACCGAGCGAGGTGGACTTCTTCTCCACGCGCTTCCGCATGGATGCCCGCGACGTGATCCGAGAGCTCAAGGCCGCGGGTCTCGACTCCATTCCTGGCGGCGGCGGTGAGATCCTCGTGCAACGTGTGCGGGACATTGCCGCCCCCAAGAAGGCGGGCGCCGATCGCTGGCTCGAGGTCATGGAGCTTGCGCACAACGAGGGCATGAAGACGTCGGTGACGATGATGTACGGCATCGGGGAAACGCTGGCCGAACGCCTCGAGCACCTGCAGCGCGTGCGTGATCTCCAGGCCCGTACCAACGGCTTCACGGCCTTCATCACGTGGCCGCTGCAGCCGGAGAACACGCCGACCATGTCGCACATGCCCAAGACCGATGCCACCACGTACCTCCGTACGGTGGCCATCTCGCGCATCGTGCTCGACAACGTGCCGAATCTGCAGTCCAGCTGGGTCACGATGGGCATGAAGGTGGGGCAGATGGCGCTGCGCTACGGCTGCAACGACTTCGGCTCACTCATGATCGAAGAGAACGTGGTATCTGCCGCCAATACCACGCATCGAACCACGGTCGATGAGCTCGACCGTCTCATCACCGACGCCGGCTTCACCCCGGCCCGGCGTCGCCAGGATTATTCGATCATCTCCAGCGGTGTGTCCGCCGCATCCGATGCCCACGCGACGGTGGCGGCCTGATGTCCGTCCCACCGACTCCGCTGACTCGCGTCGGCATCGGATACGATTCCCATCGGTTCGGTGAGGGCGGCCCCATGCGTCTCGGCGGAATCGACATTCCCGGTGATGTCCACTGTGCCGGCCACTCCGACGGGGATGCGATCTGTCACGCCATCACCGACGCGATTCTCGGTGCGGCGGCGTTGGGAGACATCGGACAGATGTATCCCGACACCGATCCGGCCAACAAGGGCAAGGACTCGATCATCATGCTCAAGGTGGCGGTACAGCGCCTCTGGGATGCCGGCTACCGCGTGCACAACGTCGATGTCACCGTCATCGCACAGCGCCCGAAGATTGGTCCGCATCGCGAGGCCATGCGCGCCGTTTTGTCGGAGGCGCTTCGCGTACCACACGATCAGGTGTTCGTGAAGGGCAAGACGAATGAAGGCATGGGGTCGATCGGTCGGGAGGAAGGGCTCGCCGTGATGTGCACGGCGACCATTCATGGCGCCTGATCGGGCCAACGACGTCGCCGGCGACATGAGCGATTCATGAACGATCTGCTCTCATGGCTCACGACGCTCCCTGAACCGCTCCTCTATGGCGCCATCGTTCTGGCGGCGTTCGCCGAGAACGTGTTTCCCCCGTTGCCGGCCGATACGGTGATTGCACTGGGCGCGTTCGTGGCGGCGCGCGGCAACGGGTCGCAGTGGGGCGTGTGGATTGCCACGATGGCCGGGAACGTGGGTGGCGCGATGCTCATGTACGGCCTTGGTCACCGATACGGACTGCCGTGGCTCATGCGCCACTTCCCATCGGTGGTTTCACCGGATGCCGCAGACCGTTTCGCCGAGCGCTTCAAGACACAGGGCATGCTCGCGGTCATGGTGAGCCGGTTTCTGCCGGCCGTGCGCGCACTCGTGCCACCCATGGCAGGCGCCCTCGGCATCGGCGCCGTACGATCAGCCGTGGCGATGACGCTGGCGTCCGGCGTGTGGTACGGTCTGGTATGTGTGCTGGCCTTCCGCATGGGCGCCAACGCCGACGCGCTGCTGGCGCGCATAGCTGCGCAGCAGCGGATGATCGGGCTGATCGCCGCCGCGCTCGTGGCGACTGTTGCCGCAATCGTGTGGTGGCGCTCTCGCCGTTCCGCCCGCGACGGAGGTAACCCGTGAGTGCGCTGCCGGCGACCCCGGGCAGCGAGGAACGGGAGCTGCGCCGCGGTTTTCACCTTCAGGCCTTCGAAGACGCGCTGGCACTGGAGGAGGGAGCGAGCCCTCGTACGATCGACGCATATCGCCGCGACGTGATCCGCTGTGCCGCGTGGCTGCGCGAACAGGGAATCACAGCGGCGCGCGACATCACCCCGGCGGCGTTGCGCGAGTTCGTGTATCATCTCAAGGATATCGGACTGGCCGGTAGTTCGATTCGCCGAAACATCTCCGCGCTGCGCACGTGGTTCCGCGTGCTCGTCGCCGAAGGGCTCGTCCACGCCGATCCCACGGAGCGTCTCGACGCGCCGCAGCGATGGCGTACACTGCCCGAGGTACTGTCGGTCGACGACATCACGCGACTCCTCGCTGCCCCACAACTCGATGAACGCCTTGCGTTCCGTGACCGCGCCATGCTCGAACTGGCCTATGGTGCGGGCCTTCGCGTATCGGAGTGGATCGGACTGGCCGTGAGGGATGTCCTGCTCGAGGATGGGCTCGTACGCGTCTTCGGCAAGGGGAGCAAGGAGCGCCTCGTCCCGATCGGCCGATCGGCGATCGGCGCGGTCGCCGTCTATCTGCGCGAACTGCGCCCGGTGCTGGAGCGGGGGCAGGGGAAGGGGATCCTTTTCCTCAACGGGCAGGGCAAGCCGCTTACGCGAATGGGGGCGTGGAAGATTCTCCGGAAGTACGTGGAGCAGGCCGGGATCGAGAAGAACGTATCGCCCCACACCCTGCGACATTCATTCGCCACGCATCTGCTCGAGGGTGGGGCCGATCTGCGAGCTGTCCAGGAGATGCTGGGACACGCCGACATCGCGACCACGCAGATCTACACGCACGTGGATCGTGAGTATCTTCGAAGTGTGCACAAGCAGTTCCATCCGCGCCCCTGACGGCCCCCATGCTCCTCGTCATCGACAACTACGATTCGTTCACGTACAACCTCGTACAGTACTTCGGCGAGTTCGGTGAACAGCTCGAGGTACATCGCAACGATGCGCTTTCCGTCGACGATGTGGGGGCGATGCAGCCGGACGCCATCGTGGTGTCCCCCGGCCCGTGCTCACCGCGCGAAGCGGGCATCTCCGTCGAC
>CAZNZG010000189.1:0-6807 GCA_964577455.1 uncultured Gemmatimonas sp.
CGGCATCCTGCCGTACGTGCTGCGGTCGCTGGTGTCGCGCTGATTTTTGTTTTGCGGTGAGGGGCGGGCTCCGGGCTTCGGCTCGGGGCCCGTTCCTGCTTTTGGCGGGGTCGTGGCAGGCGCTGCAACACGCCCCGGCGGCTCCCGCTCACCCGGGCGGAGGGGCCGCCTGGGCTGCGAAGGGAACGAGATGCCTGGCTTCACCGCTGGTGCTGTAGACCCGATACCCGAAACCCGAACTCATAACCCGGGACTGATCCGTTGCTCCGCACTCTCCGTGTCGCCGCTGCACTGCTCGCAATGTCCGCCGCACCCGTCTCGGCTCAGCAGCTGAAAGTCGGCGACCCTGCTCCCGATTTCTCCGTCACCACGGTCACCGCCAAGGGCGCCGACGCCGCGCCCTTCACGCTCTCCGCACACCGCGGTGAAACGGTGGTGCTCGCGTTTTTCCCGCAGGCGGGTACACCCGGGTGCACCACGCAGATGGAGGCGTACCGCGATCGCTACGCGACGCTGTTCAAGGGCGGCCAGAAGGTCACGCTGGTCGGAGTCAGCACGGACGACGTAGACGACCTCACCGGCTGGGCCAGGAAGAAGAGTTTCCCGTTCCGGTTCGCCGCCGACGGCAACAAGACGGTGGGCAAGGCGTATGGCGCGAGTGGGATGCTCTGGCACAAGCGCCATCTCTTCGTGATCGACCCCCAGGGGCGCATCGCGTACATCGCGCGACCGTTCAACCAGATGTCGGAAGATGCCTACACGGCACTCGGCGCTGCCGTGAGCGCTGCTGGTCGCTGAGGCGGCGTCAGTCGTCCTCGCGACCATCCTTGTTGCGATCGCGGAACGCGCGGAACGCCGTGCGAATGTTGTTCTGGATCTTGGCGCGCACCATGCCCGGCGTGTTCCCCTCGGCCGGCGAGTAGAGCCCGCCGTTCGGCTTCACGAACCAGTCCTTCATGTCGATCGTGACCGTCACGTCGTCACCGCCGGCACCAATCGTGAGCGGTGCCGTGAGTGGTACGTCGAGTTTGGCGTTCACATCGTGCGTAAATGTGAACCGGGCACCGTTGTACGTGCCCTCCAGACGGATGCTGATCCCCCGGAAGTCCGGATTGGCCTGACGGAACGCCAGATCGGCGGGCTCGCTGCTCGAG
Source organism: uncultured Gemmatimonas sp. (assembly GCA_964577455.1). Classification (GTDB taxonomy): domain Bacteria; phylum Gemmatimonadota; class Gemmatimonadetes; order Gemmatimonadales; family Gemmatimonadaceae; genus Gemmatimonas. The sequence continues at coordinate 1,155 of CAZNZG010000189.1, forward strand.
ACCTTGTGGATCGTCAGGCGCACCGACGAGTAGGTCCCCTCCGGCACATCGACCGCCACACGGCCGCCGTCCGCGCCACTCACCGGCACATCCACCAGGTACGGTCCCACGCGCACCGTGGGGCAGTCGTCGTCATCGTCATCGTCATCGTCATCGCGCGAAGACGAGCTGCGGCCGCTGTTGCCCCTCGACGAGGACGAAGCGGACGAGGGGCTCGACGACTTGTCATCATCATCATCGTCGTCATCATCATCGTCCGTGCAGATGGCCGCGGTGGTCTTGAGCTTCACGTCCTTCACCACGATCTGCGCCTTCGTCACCAGGATCTCGTCCGTACCGCTCCTGATGCTGAGCCCCGAGGGCGTGGTGGCGACCTGCGACGCGGGCGCACCACCCGTCACGGTGGATCCGTCTGCGGACATCACGTTGGCGGACGCCGACGTGGTGGCCAGCTGGAAGCCCACGCCCACCCGACCCGTGGCATTGGGACCGGTGCCTTCCCCGCACGCAGCGAGGGCCATGGCGCCGACCACAAGGGTAAGCGCGGGGGCGCTGGAAGTACGCAGCAGCATATGCAGAAATCTCCTGGAGGGATGGTGTCGGCTCTCGGGACGGGGGTGATGCGCCGACATCATGACGTACCAACGGGCAGCCGGTACGGGAGCTAAGTTGATCGAGGCAGACTCGTGTTTCAGTGACGTAGGACACGACACGCGATTTTCTTCGTCTCACCGCTGGTGTTGATCATCACGAGTTGTACACGTCGGCCACGCGGGCGGCGTGCCGACTGTCCCCCCGTATGCTGATCCACGGCATGACATCACCCTGGCCGCTGCCGGCATGATCGCGCTGCTCGTGAACCCTGCCGCAGGTGGCGGGCGCGCGGCGGCGCACGCCCTGCGAGTGGAGCAGTCGCTGCGCACCCTCGGGGACGTGTACGTACTGCAGACCCGGGCCCGCGGTGACGAGGAACGGTGCGTACGCGAAGCGCAGGCATGCGGCGCGCGGATACTGGCTGTGGTAGGCGGCGACGGCTCCGTACATCACACGGTGCGCGGCCTGTTGGCCGCGCAGGCGGCGCTGCCGCTCGCCATCTACTCGGCCGGCACGGGCAACGACTTCGTGAAGACGCTCGGGACGCCGTCGCACGACATTGCCGCGATGACCGCCTGCGTGGCACACGGTCAGGTGCGCGCCATCGACGTGGGGTACATCGACGGCATTCCGTTCGTGAACGCGGCCGGTCTCGGGTTCGATGTGGACGTGCTGCAGCGCATGCTGCTGCCGATGCGGCTTCGTGGTACCGCCGCATACGTGAGCACCGCCCTCCGCGCGCTCCTCGGCTACCCTGGGTTCAGCGCGAGACTTTCGCGACCCACCGCGGCACCGCCGATGGGAACCGGACCGCACGATCACGCGGAACGTCATCGCCTCATGACCGTGTTCGCAAACGGTCGCTGCTTCGGCGGGACCTTTCACATCGCGCCGCAGGCCCAGTTGGACGACGGACAGCTCGAGGTGATCGATATCGGGCACGTCGCCCCGTTCGCGCGCGCCCCGTTGTTCGTCCGCGCCGTGCTGGGCCGTCACCTGCGTGTGCGAGAAGTGCAGGTGCATCGCGGCGATGCCTTCACCCTCGCCTTCGGTACGCCGCCCACGTTCGAAGCCGACGGCGAACTCTATCGCGCAAACACGACGATCCTCGACGTCCGCATCAGGCCGGCCGAGCTGTCGGTGATCGTCCCGGCTTCGTAACGCACAACGGAAACGCCCGGACCGCTGATGCGATCCGGGCGTTCCTGCCTGCGGCCCCCTCCACGGAACCGCAGGCGCCTTCCCCGTGCTCCCTACCCCCACCGCTCATTACGACACGGCCACCGCTTGGACGGTTGCCTCGCCGCTTCGTGCATTTCTCGTGATCAGGGCATCTGCAGTGCCGCACGCTCAGCGCGGCGTCTTCACCTGATGACCGATTACCCCGCCCAGTACGGCGCCGCCGAGTGCGCCGATCGCCGCGCCCTTCACGCGGTCACGTGACGCGGCCACACCGATCGCCGCCCCGGACGCGGCACCGATGATGGCGCCCTTCTGCGTGTTGCGCTGCTCCGTGCGAGCACCTGTCCCCGTACCGCCGCCCGCCGCGCCCGCCCGGCTGACAGTCCCGCGCTGCGGCACATACACCACGCGCTGCGGAGCAGGCTGCGGATACGGCGCGGGATACGCCTGCGACGGATACGCCTGCGACGGATACGGCTGAGCGTACGGCTGTGGATACTGCCCCGGATATGGGGCGTATCCCTGCGGATAGCCGGGGGCGTAGCCCTGCGGATAGCCCATTTCGGCAGGACTCACGAACTGCTGCCGATTGGCCGGTGCCTGAGATGCCGCCAGCAGATCCGCCCGCAACTGGTCATCGATCGTGCGGTCCTTGCCGTTGCACGCCGTGAGCACACCGAAGGCGATCGGCGCAAGCAGCGGGACCGCAGCGGTGCGGAGTCGTGTACGAAGTGCGGGGGTGTTGGCGGCCATCTGCTCCTCCGTGAGTGGCGGGCGGGCTCCGTGCCCGCCGACGCCACCGATCAAGGCAGAGGTCATGCCAGTGCGACCACGCCGAAACGGGGGCGAAACACGCAGAAAACCGCAGAAAACCGCAGGAAACCGCCCCTCTGCGGGATTCGTTGTCCACGGGAGGGGGCAGTGCCCCGTTCCGTGGGTGGACACCGGAGCCGCGGCATGACAGGGCTTCCGGACCAGCCGGTGGCACTCCCGGCGTCCGCCACATAGCGTTCCCGCTGTTCCCCAGACCGACTCAACTCTCAGGAGTATTCGATGTCTTTCCGTTCGCGTATTGCCCCGCGCCTCGGTGCGGCTCTCGTGGCGTCGGCGCTCGTGCTGTCGCCGTCGTTCGCCGGCGCGCAGACCGCGCTCAAGGTCGGCGATGCTGCCCCGGACTTCACGGTGACCACCGTCACCGCCAAGGGTGTGGACGCGAAGCCCTTCAAGCTCTCCGAACACAAGGGGGAGACGGTCGTGCTGGCGTTCTTCCCGAAGGCGCGCACGAGCGGCTGCACGGTCCAGATGGAGTCGTACCGCGACAAGTACGCCGACCTGTTCAAGGGCGGCAAGAAGGTCACGCTCGTGGGCGTGAGCGCGGATCCGGACACGGCGCTCGTCTCATGGGCCAAGGACGCGAAGTTCCCGTTCCATTTCGCCGCCGACACGGATCGCAAGGTGGGCGTGGCGTACGGCGCCAACACCGGCACCGGCTGGCACAAGCGTCACCTCTACGTGATCGACCCGCAGGGGCGCATCGCGTACATCACCACGCCCTTCAACCAGATGTCGGCCGACGCCTACACGCAGCTCGGCGACGCCATCACGAAGTCGGCGGGTACGAAGTAACGCGCAGCGGCGACGACGCGGTGCGCCTCGCGCCGTCGCAGTAGTTTGTGGGCATGCCCACGATCAATTCCCGCGCCCTGCTCACCGCCCTGCATGAGGCGGCGGTGCAGGGCGCGGCGCCGTTTGCGCGCACGCGCGACGCCGTCCTGAGCTGGTGGCAGGAATACAGTGCGTCGCTACAGGCCACCGGTACGCCCCCCGCGCCGGTGTATCTCGTCGCCCTCGGCAAGGCGGCACCGGCCATGGCCGCCGGCGCGTTCGCGGCACTGACCGAACGGCGCGTGCCGATCGTGGCCGGGATCGTGGTGGCGGCCCATCGGGCGGGCCCGGAGGACTTCCACGGCCTGCCCCTTCCCGCCACCATCGCGGTCCATCAGGGCGACCACCCGGTACCGGGCCCACGCTCTCTCGAGGCCGCCGATGCGATCGATGATCTGCTGCGGTCGATGGAGCCGGGAGGCGTGGCAATCGTCCTGCTCTCCGGCGGCACCACGGCGCTCTGCGCCGCGCCCATCGCCGCGTTGTCACAGGAAGTGGGCGACGCTGACGCGGCGCAGGCGCTCCTCGCGAATCTCGCGCAGACCCTGCTCGAGTCGGGGCTCGCCATACACGAGATGAATGCCATTCGCCGGCGCGTACTGCGCTTCGGGGCGGGGCGACTGGCCACGGCGCTCGCGGCCCGTGGGACCGCGCAGATCGCCGCCTTTGCCATCAGCGACGTGATCGGCGACGACCCCGCGGTGATCGGCTCTGGCCCCTGTTCACCGGACCCGCTTCCGGATGCCGATTTTCTGGCCCTCCTCGACGCGCACGGCATGCGCGCGCGCCTGCAGCGGGCCATGGCACAGGTACTGGGCATCGCGGGCGCGGGCGCTCCGCCAGTGGTGCCCAGTGCAAACGACGAGGCATTCGCACGAGTGCGCTACCGTCTGGTGGCGCGCAATGCGGATGCCGTACAGGCGCTCGCCGCCGCCGCGCAGCGGGACGGCATTGGCCGCGTGATCGTGGACGATGTGCCGCTCGAGGGAGACGCCGCCATGCTCGGCGACCTCTTCGCGCAGCGCGCCATGCAGCTGGCGCGCACGCTCGCGCCCGGCGAGCGGGTCCTCCTCGTGGCCGGTGGTGAGCCCGTCGTGCATTTGCGGGACACGATCGAGCGCGCCATGCAGGCCGGCGACGAAGACGATGCACGCCTCGCGGAAACCGCCGCGTTGCAGTTCACCGACGACCCTGCCGACGACACACCCGTCACGCCGCTCGCATCGCTCGCGGACGAACCGTTGCGCGGTGGCCGCATGCAGGTCTTTGCCGTGGCCGCCAGTCTCGCGCTCGAGCAGGCGGCAGCGCGTGGCGACCGTCACGCCTGGCGGGTGTCACTGCTGGCAGCCGGTACCGACGGACGCGATGGCCCGACCGATGCGGCCGGCGCCATCGTGGACGCTGCCGTCCCCGCCCTGGCCCGCCGGAACGGCCGTGCCCCCGAGCGCGATCTGCTCACCGGGCACACCTGGTTCTCCCTCGATGCCGCCGACGCACTGCTGCGAACCGGCCCCACTGGCACGAACGTGATGGACGTGGTGGCGGTGCTGGTGGCGGGGTAGCGCGTGACCGCAGCACGCGCGTACTCAGACGCGTGGCGCAAACGAGCAGGGCACGGACGCGTCGGCAACAACGCGTTGGCAGCAACGCTTTGGCAAAAACGCGTTGGCCACGACGCAGTCGACTACGCGGGCAACGACGTGCCGCGGAAACGCGTGTGACGGCCGGGATTCGCTTGGGGCTGGCCGTCAGCGGTGCAGGTAGGCCTCTACTCCGTACGCGCCGTCCGGACGCGTGGTCGCTACCCGTCTTTGCCCGCGTAGTCGACCGCGTCATGGCCAAAGCGTCCCTGCCAAGGCGTTTGTGCCAACGCGTTGCTGCCAACGCGTCAGTGCCCTGCTCGTAGGCGCCTCGCGTCCACGCCCGCGCGTCCTACCCGCGCGCACGCGCCGCGCCCGGAACCCGTCAGTACCTGCAGTCCGCCGAGTACGCGTCCTTCACGAAGCCGGCCTTCTCCGCGTCCGCCTGCGACGCGAACCCCACCTGATCGGCGGTCTTGATCAGCTTCACCGTGTGGCACGACGCCGGGTAGTACTTCTTGCTCTTCAGCGAGCCCACGAACGGGGCGTTCGCGACCGCGATCGCGTGGCTGATCGCCGTCTGCGATGCACTCGGCACCGCGTTCTGTGCGCCCGTCGTGGTCTTCGCCCCC
>CAZNZG010000190.1:0-6782 GCA_964577455.1 uncultured Gemmatimonas sp.
ACGGCAACATGGTGCGCGTGAACGCGGCCACCAACCAGCGCTTCGGCATCGCGGTCGACACCGCCGTCGAACGCCGCCGTGCCTTCATCGCGCCGTTCGTCCTCGACCCCACCCGCAACACGCGCCTCTACTTCGGCGGCGCGCGCCTCATGCGTTCGGAAACGCAGGGCGGCAACTGGGTGGCCGTGTCGCCCGATCTCACGCGCGGCTCGGGGGTGATCAACGCCATCGCCGTGGCCCCCACGGATTCGAACACGATTTTCGTGGGCACCAACGACGGCAACGTGCGCTACACGCGCGACTTCGGCGCCAACTGGCTCGTGCCCAGCACCACGCTGCCGTCGCGCAGCGCGACCGACTTCGCCGTCGATCCCGCCAACCCCAACCGCGCGGTGGTCACCTTCGGCGGCAGCGGTACACCACACGTGTACATCACGCGCGACGGCGGCGTCAACTGGAGCGACATCACCGGCACCCTCCCCGACGTGACCACGCAGGCCGCCGCGTGGGGACCGGGCGGACGGTTGTACATCGGCAACATGTTCGGCGTGTACGAAACGACCAACGAAGGCGTGACCTGGACGCGCAACACCGGGCTGCCCACGATCCGCGTGACCGACTTGGTATACAACCCCAACACCAGCCGCCTCGTGGCGGCTACGTACGGCCGCGGCATCTGGACCTACGACTTCGCCGCGCCGGGCGCCGTGCTGCGCGGTGACGTGAACGGCGACGGGCAGGTCACCGCCGCCGACGCGCTGCTCATTCAGCAGGCCCTCATCGGTGTGCAGATCCCCAGCACCGTGCGCCTCTTCCCCGCCGCCGACGCCAACTGTGACGGACGCATGCAGGTGCTCGACGCCCTGCTCGTGCTCAAGTTCGCGGTGGGCGACGGGGGCACGGCGTGCGTGGGGACGGTGCGGTAAGGACGCGGCGCTTCGCGCGGGAACGGCGGAACTACGGGAGCGGGTCACGGCGGGAGCGGGTCACGGCGGGAGCGGGTCACGGCGGGAGCGGTACACACGGGAGCGCTTACGTCGGGAGCCTGGACCGCGAAACGACGCAGTCGCGCATGATCGGCTCCCGTGGGAACTGCTCCCGTGGCATCCGCTCCCGCCCTTACCCGCTCCCGCCGTTCGCGCGAAGCGCGCCCAGACCGCAGTCAGCCGAGCGTCAGCCCGACCCTCACCGTCCGTCCCGGTTGCGGCAGTCCGCACTGGTCGTATGAGGCGCGGTCGCCGAGGTTGTCTACCGCGATGAGCGCGGTGAGGCGCTGCAGCAGGCCGCGTGAGCGTACCGCAAACGTGCGCGTGACGGCGGCGTCGCTGATGGTTTGTGCGCCGAGCTTCACCTGCCGGCCCAGATCGGGGTGCTGGCAGTATTGCGCGCCGATGTGACGGGCCATGAGGCTCGTGCGTACGCCGCGCCATGTGGGGCTGGTGACGGCGAATGATGCGCGGCGCTCGGGGTTGTGTTCGGCGCGGCGTTCGTTGTTGGCGTTGCCGGTGATCGTCTGGTCGATCACGCGGATGTGCTGCAGCGTGGCGTCGGCGCTGACGGTGGCGCCCTTGAGGGCGGCGGGGGCGTAGCTGGCGAGCAGTTCGATCCCTTCGCTGCGGATCTGATCGCGGTTGATGCGACGGAACAGCCGGTCGGGGAGCGTGATGCGCACCACGGCGTCGTCGAGGCGGTGCACGAAGCCCACCGCCTGCAGCTGCAGGCCGCGCTCGGCGAATGCGCCGCCCGACAGCGTGATGCCCGACTCGATCCCCAGCAGCGTTTCGGGGCGGAGCAGGGGGTTGGGGTCGAAACGATCGAGCGCGCCGCTGTACAGCTCGCGGAGCGCGGCGAAGCGCGCGCGGCGACTGGCCGAGGCGTGGAGGCGCACGCCGTCGTTGAGGCGGAGCGTGGAGCCCACGCGCCAGCCGGCGCGGGCGAGCGTACCGAGCGAGGGGCGGCCACCGGTTTGCGGGGTGCTCGATTCGTCCTGCACGATGCCGCCGCTTACCAGCAGACGCTCGAAGATCGGCACGTCCACTTCGGCGCCGATACTCGAGAGCTGCTGCTCGTAGCGCGTGGCCGACGCGGATGGCTGCTGTGCGTTGAGCGTTTCGTCGTACGTCACGTTGGTGACCGTGCCCGCGAGCCGGAGCTGCGCGTTGCGCGGCAGCGAGTGCGTGCCCTCGAGGCGGTACACGTTGCTCGTTTCGCTCCCCAGTTCGCGGCTCGTGAGCGTGGTGTAGCTGCGGTTGCTGAAGCTTTCGATGTCGAGCCGCTGATCGCTGCGCCCGGCGCTCGCGCTGAGCGAGCCGTAGCCCACGGGGGTCTTCTGCACTCCCGTTCCGCCGCTGAGGATGGCGAGCGTGCGCTGCTGTGAGGGGTAGCGCCAGAAGCGCGGCGAGGCGATGTGCTGCTCCGGGGCCACGCCGCGTTCGGTGTCGTAGCCGGTGGCGGTGAGCCCCAGGAAGGCGCCGCGGCGGTGGTCGTAGCGCAGCGCGGCAAAGCCGTCCACCTGACGCGCGTCGGTGTTGGTGCGGAGCGCGCGGTTGGCGGGATCGCCGGGATCTGCCGCACCGCCTGTCACGATGTCGCCGAGTGCGCGACCGGGGAGCGCAAAGCCTTCGCGCGCGCGTGATGTGACGCCGCCGCGTACGCGCAGCGTGCCGCCGCGTACGGAAAGCGGGACGGCGCCGTTCATCGACAGCACGCGTGACGCATACTGATCGAAGCCGGTGCCGAACTGCAGCGACGGCGTGAGCTTGGCGTTGCGCGCGAGCGGTCCGTTGAGATCCATGCGGATCACGCCGCCCAGCGTGTTGGCACCACCCAGGAGCGTGGCGAGGCCGCGCACCACGACGATCTGCTCCACGCCGGTGGTGGGAATGAGCGACGGATCGGTGCGCGCGTCCCACCCCACGGTGAGGGGCAGTCCGTCGAGCATGACGGCAGCCTGGCGCGAGTCGGAGCCGCGCACACCGATCTCCGTTTCGCCGCGCGAATTCTGGCGGACGAGCACGAACGCCGTCTGCCGCAGCACGTCGCCGATATGCGGCGCCGGGGCGAGCGGCACGGGGAGGGAATCGGGGCGGATGGTGACGACGGTGGCACCACCGGTGACCGACGGGGCCCGAGCGCCACGCACGGTCATTGGCTCGATACGGCGCGCGGCGGAATCGCGGGGGGGCTGGGCGGCCTGCGTGGTTTGCGCGCCGGCTTGAGCGGCGAGGGCGAGGAGGGAGAGCGAGAGGGTGAGACGGTGACGCATGCCGCAAAGTGGCGGCGGGAGGCTTAACCGGAGATTACAGCAGTCGGGGCGCGCTTCGCGCGAACGGCGGGAGCGGGTGCCACGGGAGCCCGGGTTGCGGGAGCCCGGGTTGCGGGAGCCCGGGTTGCGGGAGCCCGGAATGCGGGAGCCCGGAATGCGGGAGCCCGGAATGCGGGAGCCCTCACGGCACGACTTCGCTGTCGCGCGGTGAGGGCTCCTGTCGTATCCGCTTCCGTGTGCAGGGCTCCCGCGGTCACCCGCTCCCGCAGTCAGCCCCGACCGCAGTTCACCCGAAGTAGTCCTGTTGTCCCGGCTTGCGCCGCGATTCCCGTTCCGCGCGTCCGTATGCGCCGGTATCGCTGCGCGAGATCTTCCGGCGTGCCACGAGGGCTTCGAGCACCAGTTCGCACGCCACCACGATCATCGCGTCGTCGCCCTTCTTGGCGAGGCCGAGGATGGTGACCATGTCGACGAGGCCGGGTACGAGGTCGAAACCCTGGCGCACCACGCTGAGTGCGATGTCGTCGCTCACCTGGAGGGCGCTGCCCTTGTCGAACCACATGATGATCTCGTCGGTGTCGAGATCGCCGGCGCGTTCGCGCAGGGTGGCATCGCAGGCGCGGCGGATGAGTTCCTTGGCGATGGCGGCGCCGCCCACGAGTTCGCCCTCGTACTCGAGTTCGATCTTGCCGGTGATGGCGGGGAGGGCGGCGTACACGTCGGCCACGCGCGGTACGGCTTCGCGGTCGCCGTTGCGCAGTGCGCGCGCTTCGGCGTTGGACACCACGTTCTCCATGGCGGTGATGGGCATGCGCTGCGACACGCCGCTGCGCTTGTCGATGCGCTTGTCGTCGCGCGCCTCGAAGGCGATGCGCTCCACCACTTCCTCGATGAGATCGGGGACGCGGATCTCCACGCTGTGGTCGCGCTGCGTCCACGCTTCCTGCCGCGTGATGCTCACGCCGAGTGCTACGCTCTCGGGGTAGTGCGTGATGATTTCCGAGCCGATGCGGTCCTTGAGCGGCGTGATGATCTTGCCGCGCGCGGTGTAGTCTTCGGGGTTGGCGGTGAAGCAGAGCAGCACATCCAGTGCGAGGCGCACGGGATAGCCTTTGATCTGCACGTCGCCTTCCTGCATGATGTTGAAGAGCCCCACCTGCACCTTGCCGGCGAGGTCGGGGAGTTCGTTGAGGGCGAAGATGCCGCGGTTGGCGCGCGGCAGCATACCGTAGTGGATGGTGAGCTCGTCGCTCAGCATGTGTCCACCGCGCGCGGCCTTGATGGGGTCCACGTCGCCGATGATGTCGGCCACGGTCACGTCGGGGGTGGCGAGCTTCTCCACGTAGCGCTGGTCGCGCGATACCCACGCGATCGGCGTGTCGTCGCCGGCGTCGTCGATGAGGTTCCGGGCGAACTTGGAGATGGGCGCGAACGGGTCGTCGTTGACCTCGCTGCCGGCCACGACGGGCATGGCCTCGTCGAGGAGCGTCACCAGGGCGCGGAGGATGCGCGACTTGGCCTGTCCGCGCAGTCCGAGGAGGATGAAGTTGTGGCGCGCGAGCAGCGCGTTGACGATCTGCGGCATGACCGTCTCTTCGTAGCCGAGCACACCGCGGAAGAGCGGCCCGCCATCCTGCAGGCGGGCAATGAGGTTGCGGCGAATCTCGTCCTTGACGGACGTGGGACGATTGGCGGCGTAGCCGGAGCGCTTGAGCGCACCGAGGGTCTCGGGGAGTCTGGACACGATCGTGTGAGGCACGGGGGGATGGAGGCCTGGGGAACTCCGCTCCATCAAGGCACGGACCTAAAGCGCACGAACGGGGCGAGTAGTGCCCGACATGTGTGCCGGCTGCGCTGGAGTGGCCCGAAACCGGGAGCCCGAACCCACCACCCGAAACTGATCAGTTATGGGTCCCGGGTTCGGGTTCCGGGTTTTGGGTGTGCGATTGGTCACACCGCCGGGCCTGTTTTCTGAAACAACCCAAAATCTTTGTCCTGCAAGGGGTTTTGCGGCGAACATCGACGTTAGGATGCGATGAAGGCGTCTTGACAGGGGGATGCACGGCCGTATGTTTCCCTCGCTTGACCCCGTCGGCACATCTGCCGGGGGGGCCGTGCGCTTTCTGGACGCACGGCGCACATCACCGCACCGTTGGAGTCCTCCACTATGAAGCGCATCGCTCTCGTCGCCGCTGCTCTCGTGCTCGCCGCCTGCTCCGCCAAGGAAGAGGCCCCGGCCGCTGACTCGGCCGCCGCTGCCCCGGCCGCTGCCGCGCCGATGGATTCGGCCGCCATGGCCGCCCCGGCTGACTCGGCCGCCCCGGCTGACTCGGCTGCCGCCCCGGCCGCCGACACGACCAAGCACTAAGCTGCTCGGGTTGTAGCTGGAAAGGGCCACGCGAAAGCGTGGCCCTTTCTGTTTTTGCCGAGGTAGCGTTTGCGCTTCGCGCGGACGGCGGGTGAAACGGGAGCGGGTTGCCGCGGGAGCTGCGATGCGGGAGCGGAAACAACGGGAGCCACAGCGCGAGACTGCGCGGACGCGCGTTACGGGCTCCCGTGTTCAGGGCTCCCGTAGGACCCGCTCCCGCCGTGACCCGCTCCCGCAGTTTGCCGTTGCTTTCCCGCAGTTCCCCGCTTCCGCTTCACCCGTCGTTCGCGCGAAGCGCCGCCGTTACTCCGGAAACGGAAGCACCACCAGCTTCGCCTCTATCTCCCCCTCTCCCGCCTGCACCCGGAGCGTGTCGCCCGGCTGCACTTCGCGCCGGATCATCGCCATCGCGATCGGTCCGAGGCGCGGGGAGATGCCGGTGCTGCGTACGTCGCCCACGTCCTTGCCGGTGGCGTCGAGCACACGCGCGTGCTGCGGCATGGGGGCGCTGGCCAACAGCCCACGCAGGTGGCGGTTCACGTGGCCGCGGAAGTGCACGCGCGCGACGGTCTCCTGCCCCGTGTAGCACCCCTTGGTGAACGAGATCGCGCCAAGGGTGTCGAGGTTGGCTTCCTGCGGGATCGTGTTCTCGTCCATGTCGATCCCGAACGCCGGGCGCCCCGCCTCGATGCGGGCGACGTCCCAGACCTGGTGCGTCGCGTGGCGCCACGTGGATGCAGCGAGGCACGCACGCACCTCGTCGGCATCACCGGCGTGTGCCACGAGGAGAAAGCCGGGCAGGGTGCCCATGATGGGCGCCCGGATGAGCCGCACGTGCGCAGCCCCGATGCGCCACATGCCATGCGACCACACCGGCCACTCGGCCAGTCCGCCCGCCACGGGGGCACCCGTGTGCTCCGCGCTGTGCTCCGCGCCGTGCTCGGCGCCGTTCATGTCACCACCAAGGCTGGCAACGGCGTGCACGGCATCCGTGCCGTAGCACATCCACGTGGCCCACAGCGCCGACTCGTCGGCGACCTTGGCGAGACGCGGATTGATGTACTTGCGCGCCATCTCCATCCACGCCGACGCGGAGTCGCGCGGCACGGACAGCAGGAAGCGGTCGTCGTCGGTGCGCACGATATACAT
>CAZNZG010000191.1:0-2933 GCA_964577455.1 uncultured Gemmatimonas sp.
CATCAAAGCCACCAGTGTCGATGGAGTCTATTCTGCAGACCCGAAGAAGGACCCCAACGCCACGCTGTACGAAACGATCAGTTACCGCGACGTGATGCTGGAAGAGCTGCGGGTGATGGACCAGACGGCCATTACACTCTGCAAGGAAAACCAGCTGCCGCTCGTCGTACTCAACCTTCACCGTCCCGGCGCGATCGCACGCGCCATCAGGGGCGAACGCGTAGGGACACTCGTTTCATGAGCATTGCGCAAATTCTGAAGGACGCGAAGGCCGGTATGGAGAAGGCCCTCGAGAACGCCAAGCGGGAGTTCTCGAGCGTGCGCTCGGGCAAGGCCTCGCCGAACATGCTCGACACGATCAAGGTCGAGGCGTACGGCTCGCTGCTGCCGCTCAATCAGGTCGCCTCGGTCTCGGCGCCGGAACCACGCATTCTCCTCGTCACGCCCTTCGACAAGGGGCAGGCCAAGGTGATTGAAAAGGCCATCCGCGAATCCGATCTCGGGCTCGATCCGGCGCATCAGAATGGCATCATCCGCGTGCCGCTGCCCAGCATGACCGAGCAGCGTCGCAAGGAGCTGGTCAAGATCCTCCACAAGCTCTCCGAAGACGGCAAGATCGCCATCCGTCACGCGCGTACCGATGCGCGCGACAAGATCAAGAAGGTCGAGGGGGTCTCCGAAGACGACAAGAAGCATGCGGAGAAGGATCTCCAGAAGGTGCACGATGACGAGATCGCCAAGCTCGAGGCGATCCTGAAGTCCAAAGAAGCCGAAATCATGGAAGTGTGAGTCCGCGCTGCGGACTCGTACCGTTGTGCCGAACCGTCACCGCCCCCACCCAGCATGACTGACACCGAGTCGGATCTGTTGGCACGCATTCGCGTGCACGGGGCGGTGCCACGGCACATCGCGATCATCATGGACGGCAATGGCCGGTGGGCACGTGAGCGGCACATGCCGCGGCCCTTCGGTCACCGGTCGGGAATGAAGGCGGTGCGTGCGGTCGTCGAGGGATGTCTCGAGGCCGGCGTCGAATGGCTGTCGCTGTTCGCTTTCTCACAGGAGAACTGGCAGCGACCGGAGACCGAGGTCTCCGCGCTCATGTCACTGCTCGAGGAGTTCATCGCCCGCGAAGCGAGCGATCTCGCGGCGCAAGGCGTCTGCGTCCACGTGCATGGTGATCTCGAGCGACTGAGCCCAGCGGCCGCCAGCGCCGTGCAGCGCATCCGTCGGGAAACCGCGGACGGCTCACGGCTCGGTCTGAATCTCTTCATCTCGTACGGCGGACGCGCAGAGCTCGTGCGCGCCGCGCGGCTCCTCGCCGAAGACGTGCAGCGTGGCCAACTCACGCCGGACGCCATCGACGAACGGGAGTTCCGCAACCGTCTGTTCACGGCTGGCTGCCCCGATCCCGATCTGCTCATCCGGACCTCGGGTGAACAGCGCCTCTCCAATTTCCTGCTCTGGCAGGTCGCCTACGCGGAGCTCTATATCTCCAGCGTTCTCTGGCCCGATTTCGATCGGGCGGCGCTGTACGAAGCGATTTGCGACTTCCAGCGTCGCGACCGTCGCTTCGGCAAGGTCAGCACGTAACCGCCCACATCGTGAACGAATTCGGTCGTCGTGTCATCGTGGCGCTCATCGGAGCGCCACTGGCGTTGGGCATCATCTGGATGGGCGGCGCGCCCCTCGCCACCCTCGCTGGTGGACTTGCCGGCCTTGCCGCCTGGGAGTTCTACCGGCTTGCCCGGGAAGGAGGCGCCACCCCCATGACCGTGGTTGGCGTCGTGCTCGCGGCGCTCATCCCCATCGGTGTGCATGGGCATGTGCTCGGCGTGCTGCAGGTGCCGATCTATACCTGGGTGCTCGCGGTCGTGGCGATCCTCGGGCTGGCCATCTGGATGCGGGGCGTGGAGGGCAAGCCACTCGGTGCGGCCTCCGTCACGGTGTTCGGCGTGATCTACACCGGTGCGACCCTGAGCTTCGTGTATGCGCTGCGCTATCACAACTATGCCGTCGGCGACACGGCGGGTGCCCTCACGGTGATCTTTCCGGTGGTGCTGACCTGGGCGAGCGACACCGGGGCGTATTTCTCCGGGCACCTGATCGGCGGACGCAAGCTCATTCCGTCGGTAAGCCCGGGCAAGACGGTGGCGGGCGCGATCGGCGCCCTCGTCGTGACGGTGGCCGCCGCGTATGCGTTCGTGGAGTTCCTGCTGATCCCCAAGGCGCAACTCGCCTTCACGCCGTCGGGACTGGTCGCGTTCGGCGTCGCCATCAGCGTCGTTGCCCAGATCGGTGATCTTGCCGAATCGTTGCTCAAGCGTGAAGCCGGCGTGAAGGACAGTGGGACGCTCTTCCCCGGCCACGGCGGCGTACTCGATCGTCTCGACTCCTTGTTCTTCGTACTGCCGGCGGCGTACGCGTTGTACGACCTGTTGCTCATTCCTGCGCCTGGCGCACGCTGAGGCACACGTGAGTTCCACTCCTTCATCGAACGGCGCCAGCTCGCACATCGGCGTTGCGCTTCTCGGGGCGACCGGATCCATCGGTACGAGTGCCCTTCGTGTGCTCGGGCGTCAACGCGATCGATTCCGGCCCGTGGCCCTCACCGCGCACGGCAACCTCACCGCGCTTCGCGAGCAGGTGGCCGAATGGGCCCCCACTTACGTCGGGCTCGTCCAGGAGCACGCGGAGGCACCGTCGTCATGGGGCCGTGGTGCCGAGTGTCTGGTGGAGGCGGCAACGCATCCCGCGGCAGAGGTCGTTATCAACGCGGTGGTGGGTGCGGCCGGCTTGCCTGCCACGTTGGCCGCGCTGCGTCTCGGAAAGCGCGTGGCGCTGGCCAACAAGGAGACGCTGGTGGTGGAGGGGGAGATCGTATCCCGGACGGCCCAGCAGCCTGGCGGCGAACTCGTGCCGGTCGACAGCGA
>CAZNZG010000191.1:2943-6683 GCA_964577455.1 uncultured Gemmatimonas sp.
GAGGCCCAGCGGCCCTGCTCCACTCCCCGCGCGTCGGCCGTGACGGTGGTGGTGGCCAGGCGGTCCGTGGGCCCGGCCGGCCCCCGCCCGTCAGCGGCGTAAGCTGTGCCGATCGACAGCGAACACTCGGCGATTCTGCAGTGTCTGGCAGGACGGCAGCCCCACGAGGTGAAGCGACTCGTCCTGACGGCATCCGGCGGGCCGTTCCGTACCTGGCCCACCGAGCGAATCGCGGGGGCTACGCGTGCCGATGCCCTCAAGCACCCCACGTGGCAGATGGGGAGCAAGATCACCATCGACAGCGCCACGCTCGCCAACAAGGCGCTGGAGGTCATCGAGGCGCACCATCTCTTCGGTGTCCCGTACGATCGGATCGATGTGGTGGTGCACCCGCAGAGCATCATCCACTCGTTCGTGGAGTTCGTGGATGGCAGCGTACTGGCCCAGATGGGCGTGCCCAGCATGGAGCTGCCCATCCTCTATGCGCTCACGTGGCCGGAACGTGTGCCCGACAACGGCGTACCAACATTCGATCCGGTCGCGAGCGGCGACCTCACGTTCGAACGGGTCCGCCACGACGATTTTCCCATGCTCCAGCTGGGGATTGGCGCCGGTCGGCAGGGTGGGGCGGCGCCGGCGGTATACAATGCGGCCAACGAGGTCGCAGTCGCTCATTTCCTGGCGGGGCGGCTCAGCTTCGGTGGCATTGCGGAACGGGTGGCCGCCGCGTTGCAGGATCTCGGTACCATGCCCGGCGATTCGCTCGAGGCATTGCTCGCGGCAGACGCGGCGGCACGTGACCACGTGCATGCGCACGTCGCCCAGGTGGAGTGCTGATTCGTATGGCTGCCTTGTCGATCTACATCGCGCCGCTGCTGGTATTCGGTCTCGTGGTGTTCGTCCACGAGCTCGGCCATTTCGTAGCGGCCAAGCTCTGTGGCGTGTATGCCCCGGTCTTTTCGCTCGGGTGGGGACGGCGACTGTTCGGCTGGAAGCGGGGCGAAACCGACTACCGAGTCTCGCTGATTCCGCTGGGCGGCTACGTGCGCATGGCCTCACGCGACGACGATGCGTTGGCCGGCATCGAAGGCGGCGCGGCGGACCGCGGTTCGCTTCAGGATGCGCCGGAGCGCCCGGCCAGTATTCCGGGCGCCTTGTGGGATCCGCAGGGGATGGCGCCTTTCGGCCCGCGGCCCGTTCCCGCCGATCGGTGGGTGGAGAGCAAGTCCACGTCGGCGCGCGTGTTCATTCTCGCGGCCGGTGTGATCATGAACATCCTGCTGACCATGACGGTTACCAGCGGGATCTACTATCGCTACGGCAATGCGTACCTCCCGGCGGTCATCGACTCGGTGGTTCCCGGAGCGCCTGCGGCCGCCGCAGGCCTTGCGGCCGGCGATCGCATCGTCGCCATCAACGGCGAAACCGTACGCGCGTGGGATGAAGTGATCGCCAGAGTGTCTCCGGTGACGTCGGGCTCCGTCACGTTCGATATCGAGCGCAACGGCAATCGGCTGCAGAAGGAAATCACCCCGCAGCTTGCCGAGGCGCAGGACCCCGTGACCGGCGCTCCACGCAAGGTCGGGCGAGTCGGCATGATGGTGCGCGATTCGGTCGTGCGAGAAGCCGTGAGCGTTGGTGAAGCGATCACCAATGGGACCAAGGCCACGTGGGGAATGGCGCGCAACGTCGCGTCGGTACTGGGCGGGCTCGTGACCGGCGAGGTCTCCGCCAAGAACCTCGGCGGTCCCATTCAGATCGCGCGTACCTCCGTGCAGGCGGCCCGCAACGGCGCGGAAACGCTGTGGTCGCTCATTGCCTTCCTGAGTCTGAACATCGCCATTCTCAATCTGGTCCCCATTCCGGTGCTGGATGGTGGCCAGATCCTCATGGTCCTCGCCGAGCGCATCAAGGGCGGCACCTTCAGCATGGGGACGCGCGAGGTGTTCGCTCGCGTGGGTGTACTGGCGGTGCTGGCGCTCATCCTGCTTGTCACCTTCAACGACCTGCGTTCGGTCTTCACGCAGTGACAGTCGGGCGGGCAGCGCAGGGCGCGGCCATGGTGGTAGCCCTTTCGGGCTTGCTGGCCGGCTGTGCGCGGGGAGGGGCACTGGTCGAACGTGTGCGCCAATCGGCGCGCCCTGCCACGGCGTCGGCGCTGCCGCGTATCCCGCGTGAGGCCGCACGCTTTGAGATCGACAGCGTCAGCGACTCAACCGCCACCTTCCGGATTCACGAAGCGCGGTGGATCGAGCGCGGGATGTCGAGTTATGTCGTGGATCCGCTCCAGCGTGATGCTCTGGTGGCCAGACTGCGCATCATTGCGCGCGACAGTGTGTCTGCTACGGCGCTCGTGACGAGCCAGGTGGCCCGCGTGAAGGTGGAGCATGGCCTGCTCGTGCCACGGCCGCCCGTGCCATGGTGGCGTTCGAGGGAGTTCTGGGGGGGCACGCTGCTGGGGCTCACCGTTGGCGCCGGTGGCGTTGCCGTGGGCCGCTGAGTCGTCCGACGGTCATGCCCTCGCCTCGCTACGACGAGTCGCGCACCCCGCGCCCGGGAGCGAGCCCCATTCGCTGCAATCGCCGATACAAGGTGCTCCGGGTGATGCCGATGGCGGCCGCCGCATCCCGCATCGTGGCATGGGCGGCAATGAGTGCAGCATAGCGCGCGCGCAACTCGTCGCGTACGGAGGCACTGGCGGCAGCACACTCGGCGCTTGCCGTGTCCTGATCGAGGCTCCACCACGCGCTCGCCGCGCCCTCGGATGGCGGCAGAACGGGAGCGGGGCCGGCAGCATCGCGCAACGCGGCGGGCAACAACTCTTCGCTGATCACCGGCCCTTCCGCGAGCGCGGCCAGGCGCTTCACGAGATTCTCGAGTTCGCGTACGTTGCCCGGCCACCGATAGCGTTCGAAGGCGTGCAGCACCCCCGCCGAGAAGTGCGTGGCAAGCGAACCGTTGACCGCACCGAGAAAGTGCTGAGCCAACAGCACCGCATCGCCCTTTCTGGCTCGTAGCGGCGGCAGCGACAGCGTAAGGACGTTGAGGCGGTGGTAGAGATCATCACGCAACTGTCCGCACGCGATCGCGGCGGTGATGTCCCGATTGGTCGCGGCAATGATGCGCACATCGATCGAACGGCCGTCGTGGCTACCAAGGCGCGTGATCTCTCCTTCCTGGAGCACGCGGAGGAGCGTTGCCTGCGCCGACGGTGGCAGCTCCCCGATTTCGTCGAGAAAGAGGGTCCCGCCATCGGCTGCCTCGAACTTGCCGGCCGCCCCCTCACGACGCGCGCCAGAAAAGGCCCCTCCGACGTGGCCGAACAATTCGCTCTCGATCAACTCGCGTGGCAACGCCGCGCAATTGACCGCCACGAACGGCGCAGACGCTCGTGGACTCGCCGCATGAATTCCTTGGGCCACCACCTCCTTGCCGGTGCCGGACTCGCCGAGCAGGAGTACAGGCAGATCGGTCCGTGCACAGGCCCGGGCGAAACGGCGTACTTCGTCGAGCACCGGCGCTTCGCCGAGCAGCGACTCCGGCCCGTAGCGCGTGCCACCACGTCGTGAGGACAGCGGGCGCTGGGTGGTTCCCGGCCGGGGCGCAGCTGACTCGGCGGGGGCCTCGTCGCGCGCGATGGCGACCGGTATCGCGCGAGCTGGTGTAGACCGCGCCGTCGCAGCGTTCGCTCCGCGGCTGCTCAGCCCCTGGGGAAGTACGAGACAGGCGCCGATCGGCGT
>CAZNZG010000192.1:0-6648 GCA_964577455.1 uncultured Gemmatimonas sp.
CGGCACCAACGCGGCGCCCGGCGGGCAACGACGAGCGCCGGCGTGCCCTACCCCACGTGGCGCGCCACGAACCGGCGCGTGGACTCCAGCGAGTCGCGCGCTTCGGGGACCACGGCCGCGAAGAACTGCCACACGTGCGGCACCCGCTTCCAGAGAGTGAGCTCCACGTGCACCCCCTGGGCGCGCGCACGCTCGGCCACGCGCACGGCGTCGTCACGGAGCACTTCGTCGGTAGACGCGTGCACGAGCAGCGGCGGCAGCCCCCGGAAGTCACCGTAGAGCGGAGAGACGAGCGGATCGCGCGGATCCCCCTGCCCTACATAGAACGCCGCGGCGCGACGGATCGTATCGCCGGCGAACATGGCGCACCGGTCGCTGTTCTCGTCGAGCGACGGACCGGTGGCGGCCATGTCCGTCCATGGCGAGTAGGTGATCACCGCTGCGGGGAGTGGCCAACCACGATCGCGCACGGCAAGCATGAGTGACAACGTGAGCCCGCCTCCTGCCGAATCGCCCGCCACGACCAGCCGCGCCGGGCTCACCCCTTCCACGTCGAGCAGATGGCGGTAGGCGCCGAGCGCATCATCGAGGGCGGCCGGGAACGGATGCTCCGGCGCGAGTCGATACTGCGGCACCCATGCGCGCGCGCCCAAGCGTCGCGCGAGCGAGCCCACCAGCGGGCGATGGGTTTCCGGTGAGCAGGCAATGAACCCTCCGCCATGCAGGTAGAGCAGCGCCGTGGTCTCGCCGGGGGACCGCGAGGCCACACTGGGACAGACGACCGTCTCCCCGCCGGGCCAACTCCCGATGGGCTCGAGCGTGCCGAAGAGCGCGCCGGTGGCGCGTGCCATCAGTCGACGCGCGCCCTGTGGCTTGCCCATGTTGGCGCGCACCCAAAGCGGGTCGATGGGTTTGCGCGCATGAGGTCGCATGCGGGCTGCCACCAGCAGATGAACAAGCCGGGTCTGCCAGCTCGGCCCCGGATTCGCTGTAGGGGAAGACTCGATAGCGGAGGTCATGGTCCTGTGAAACACTGTCATCCATCGTGGTGCACCAACGGTCACCGCGGTGCAAGCACGACGCCGCGGTAGGTGCGGCACCGTCCACATGCCGTAGCACGCCCTGTGCAGTAGAGGCACACGGCGCCAGAGGCGCCGCGTCCCATACCTCGAGGACTCCCCTCATGATACTCGTGACTGGTGCGATGGGTCGCATTGGCACGGCCGCGGTGGCGGCGCTGCACGCGAGCGGCGTGCAGACCCGCGCCCTCGTCCCCTCCCGCTGCCGGGTCCCCTGGCTGAACGACTACCACGTGGAACTCCTCGAAGGGGAGTACCACGACGGCCGCGCGATCGGGGAGGCGCTCGACGGGATTACGGCGGTCATTCTCATCGCCCGTCCCACTGCCGATCACGTGGAGAGTCAGCAGCGGGTGATCGATGCCTGCAGCGAGCGGGGGATCGCCCGCGTGGTAAAGCTGTCGATCGCGGGGGCAGCACCCGAAACGCAGGCGGCAGCCACGCGCTGGCATTGGCAGACCGAACAGCATCTGCTGCACACGGCGGCGGAGCCCTGCATCGTGCGCACCGGGCGCACGATGCAGGACCTCCTCTATCAGGTGCCGTTGATGCTGGCCCACCACATGGTGGTGGGGTGCCAGGGCGCGGGGCGCACGGCCGACCCCGACGAGCGCGATGTGGGGGCCGTGCTCGCTGGGCTCGCCACGACGAGCACACCGCCAGCGGATCCGGTGCTGGTGACCGGTCCGGTGGCGCTCTCACGCGCCGAGATGACCGACCGGATGAGCCAGTCGCTCGGACTGGCCCTTCGCTACGTGTCGTGCACGGCGGCGGAGCTCGGACAATTCCTGCTCGCCGCCGGCCTCACCCGCTGGCAAATGGAGGATCTCGTGTCGTACGAGAAGGACGCGCATGATGGGCGCTGGACCCATGTCACCGACGCCGTGCACCGCTGGGCCGGGCGTCCGGCACGCCGCTTCGATGCCTTCGCCAACGAGATCGGGATGTCGCTGCGCTACCGGCATGCGATCGGCACGCCGGTAGCGCCCGAGGATTACACGCCGACCTGCTTTTCCACGCGATCGCGGTAGTGGCGGCTGAGACGCAGACGCGTACCGTCTTCGAGAATCACCACGTAGTCACCCGAGAACCACTGCTGCATTTCGCGCACCCGATTGAGGTTCACGATCGTGGACCGATGAATGCGCGCGAACAGGCGAGGATCGAGGGTTTCCTCGAGATGGCTGATGCGTTCGCGAATGGTGTGCGCGGTCTTCCCCACGTGCAGGCGCACGTAGTTGCGGTCGGCCTCGATCCAATCGATCTCGGTCGTCTTCACGAAGAACATGCGGCCGTCCTGCTTGACCAGGATGCGGCTGGCATAGCGTCCGGTCGCGTTGCCGTTGGCACCGGCCGCCGCCGCGGCGGTGCCGGTGGCCGCCGCGGCGGCCACGCCGAGCAACGACGCGGAATCGCCGCGTGCCTCACCGCCACCGTCGGCGAGACGGCGCACCGTTTCGAGCAGTTCACCGAGCCGCTCAGCCGCCACCGCATTTGCGCGCTGCTTGCGCGCCTTGTCGAACGCGGCACGGAAGCGATCGGCATCGACCGGCTTCAGCACGTAGTCGACGGCATGCACATCGAAAGCGCGCTGCGCGTGCTCATCATACGCGGTCACGAAGAGCACCATGGGCACATGCCCCCCCTCGATCTCGGTCAGCACCCCGAAACCGTCAAGCCCCGGCATCTGCACATCGAGGCACACCAGATCCGGCTGCAGGTCCCGGATCATCGTCACCGCCTCATGACCCGACTCGGCCTCACCCACGACCTCGACATCGGCTTCGTTCTGCAATAGCCGGCGCACTCGCTGACGGGCCAGCGCCTCGTCATCCACGATCAGGACTCGCACTCGCTCCATCTCCCCTCCCGTTGACAAATCGAAGGCGCTCGCGGGATCACACCTGGAGGAATGGCGTGACGAGCGGACTCCGACCTTCTGAAAGCCCCAATCGACCAACAGCGGCACCAGCAGCGAGGATGACTACCCTGTGCTCCCAACGCCGGTGGATGCATCGTGCTGCAGCCACCCAGGTCGGAACACCCCGTCCTCACGGGGACCAACGCAAAAAGTCGCGGGGTGGTTGCCACGATGTGGTTGCCACGATGTGGCTGCCACGATTGCGCAGCGCGTGTCGCCGCCCACGTTTCACCAACGTCAACGGTTGCACGAAACCGCCTGCCGCGAAAGTGCAGTCATCCGACGGCATATTCCGACCGCTGCGCTTGTACAGTTCAACACGCTGGAAGTTCCCACCGCATTCCTGTTTCCGTGCTGTTTCCGCACTTCCACTTGTCGCACTTTCACTGCGTCTTGTCTCACATATGGCCGTTCCGTCACACCCCCTGACTTTTGCCGACGAAGGACATCGCCTTCGCCAACTCACCAGGGCGCTGTTTTCCCTCGTGTGGATCGTGCCGGCCATCCTGGCCGCCCTCCAGATGACCCTGGTGGGCGACGCCTCCGGCACGCACTACGGCATCGGGACGGCGCTCCTGTGGCAGGGATCGGCGTGGATGCTCTGGGGGCTCTGGTCGCAGCTGATTCTCACGCTCGTCGATCACGTGAAGCTCGACACGGCGCGCATCCTCCCGTGGCTGTCGCTGCACGCCGGCATGACGGTGGTGTTGAGCGCCGTCAACGTGCTGGCGATCGCCTGGCTGGACCACGTGTTCGGGGCCGTGGGGCAAGTGACCAGTTACGCCTTTGCCCTCCGCGTGGTGCTGGTCAACCATCTGGACATTCAGGTGGTGCTTTACTGGGCAGTCCTGGGAGCCGCCTACATGGTCGAGTTCGTGCGGCGGTACCGGGAACGCGACCGTGCCGCCACGGAACTCGAACAGAAGCTGGCGCGCACCCAGCTCGAAGCGCTGCGCATGCAGCTCAATCCGCACTTCCTCTTCAATGCCCTCAACTCGGTCGCCGAGCTGATGGAAATGGATGTGAAGGAGGCGCAGCGCATGCTCATCCGCGTGAGTGATCTGCTCAGGCTGTCGCTGCGGCGGGCCGGGCAGTCGCTCATTCCGGTGTGGCAGGAGGTCGAACTGGTGGAGCTCTATCTGCAGATTGCCCGCGTACGCTACGGGGCGGGACTCGACGTGGATATCGAGGTGGATCCGAACGCCGTGGATCTCATGGTACCGAGCTTCCTGCTGCAGCCCCTCGTGGAAAACGCCCTCAAGCACGGCCTCGCCCCCGGGCACCCGGACCAGTCCATCTCGGTGCGCCTCGCGCGCGTGGGTGGCGGTCTCGAAATCGTGGTGGAAGACAACGGCAAGGGACTCGACGGCCTGCTCACCACCAGCGGCCGATTCATGGCCGCCGCGCCATCGGTCGACGGACTCGGCATCGGCCTCACGAACACGCGCTCGCGCCTCGCGATGCTGTACGGCGATCGCTATGCGTTCCGCATGAGCAACATGTCGGCGGGCGGATGCCGGGTGGACATCCGGCTGCCGGTGGAAGACTGAGGCGTCGCCGTGTGGACCGGCGGCGTCAGACGAACGCTGAATGCCCGGTGATGGCGCGCCCCACGATCATGGTGTTCACCTCGTTGGAGCCCTCGTAGCTGTAGATCGCTTCGGCATCGGCAAACAGGCGTGCCACGTGGTACTCGAGCAACACGCCGTTGCCGCCGAGGGATTCGCGCGCGAGCGCAACCGTTTCACGGCACTTGGCCGCACAGAACTGCTTGGCCAACGCGGAGAGTTCGTCGCGAGGCCCAAGACGGTCCTGCAGCTCCGAGGCGCGAAGCGCGAGGCCGATCATCGCCGTCACGTTGCCAAGCATCTTCACGAGCATGTTCTGCACGAGCTGGAAGCCGGCAATGGGCTTGCCGAACTGCGTACGCTCCCCGGCATAGCGCAACGCGTATTCATAGGCACCCATGGCACACCCCACGCCCTGCCATGCGGTGCCACAGCGGGCGGTCACCAGCACACGTTGCGTGTCGGCGAAACTGTGCGCTTCCTGCAGACGATCACGCTCGGCCACGCGCACGTCGCGCAGCGTGATGAGACCGTTGTGCACCGTGCGTTGTGCGATCTTTCCCTGCATCATCTCGGCGGAGTAGCCGGGGAGTGCGGTGCGCACGATGAAGCCCTTCACCTTCTGATCCGCTTCGTCGCGCGCCCAGATCACGACGATGTCGCACCAGGTGGAGTTGCCGATCCACTTCTTCTGCCCGTTGAGAATCCAGGTATCGCCCTCGCGGCGGCAGGTGGTGGTGAGCCCGCGCGCCACCCCGGAGCCCACGTCGGGCTCGGTGAGGCCGAACGCGCCCATCACGTCCCACGAACGCATGCGCGGCAGCCATTCTTCCTGCTGCTCCACCGATCCGCACAGAGCGATCGAGCCCATGCACAGCCCCGCATGCACACCGAAGAACGTCGCGAGCGATGGATCCACGCGCGCGAACTCCATGCTGAGCAAGCCGTCACCGATGGTGGCCATCGGTGCGCGGGCCGGCGTGTAGGCCTCACGGAGCAGGTCGAGCTCCTTCATGCGCGCAATGAGATACTCGCGGGGAAACTCCGCGCGCTCCCAGAAGCCGTTGGCCTGCGGCTCCCACTCCTCGCTCATGAAGCGCCGCAACCGCAGCCGATCCTCGTTCACCGCATCGGGGAGCGTGGAGAACCAGTCGTAGAAGTCGCTGGTGGTGATGGCGGGGCGCTGGCGGGACATGAGGCGGGCGGGAAGCGGGAACGGCAGGCAGGGGCAGGCCACGGAAGGAGTGCGGCGCACCGGACGGCGAGAGTATAATGCGCGAGGCCGCATCCCTGCTCCCAGCCCCCCCGACTCTCGACCGGTGTCTCTCGCCCGCTACCTCGCCCGTCTTGGCTACGGTACCCGCAAGGAGGCCGAGCGGCTCATCGCGTCACGCGTGGTGACGACGGCCAGCGGCGCGCTGCTTACCGATCGCGACCAGCCGCCGCACCACGACATCCGTGTGCGCGGCGAGCCCGTCGACCCGCCCCCTGGCGCGGTCGTGCTGCTCAACAAGCCGGTGGGCTACGTCTGCTCCACGAGTGACCGGCCGCCGCTCGTCTACGAGTTGCTGCCGCCCCGATTCCTGCAGCGTGATCCCGTGATGGCCACCGTGGGGCGTCTCGACGCCGACACGTCCGGGCTGCTGTTGCTCACCGACGATGGCGCGCTCAATCACCGGCTCACATCGCCGAAGTCCCACGTACCCAAGGTGTACGAGGCGACACTGGCCACGCCACTCACCGGCGGAGAGGCGGCGATCTTCGCGGGCGGTACGCTGATGCTGCAGGGGGAGCGCGATCCGCTGCTCCCCGCGCAGCTCGACATGCTGGGCGAGCGCCTCGCGCGTCTCACGATCCACGAAGGGCGGTATCACCAGGTGCGGCGCATGTTCGCGGCCGTGGGAAACCACGTGACCGCTCTCAAACGCGTGGCCATGGGCCCGCTGACGCTCGGTGATCTAGCTGAAGGGAGCTGGCGCGTGCTGTCGGACGACGAAAAGGCCACGCTCGTGCAGGCGTCGGCCAAGACATCACTCAAGGCGTCGCCCACGGCGTCAAGGAAGGGTGCTGTCGGCCAGGA
>CAZNZG010000193.1:0-6600 GCA_964577455.1 uncultured Gemmatimonas sp.
TTCGCCGACACCAGTGGCGATGGCATCGGGGCGGCCATGGCGGCCGATGGACTGTTGGCCGGTGCCCCTGACAGCGACGGCGTCACTGATGGTGTCACCGATGGCGCGGAAGTGGCCGACGCCTCTGCCACTTCGCCGGCGCCTGCCGCCTTGCCAGAGACGTTCCCGACGGCCACGCGCCCCACGACCACCAGCCCCATGGCGCACAGCGTGCCGAACAGCACGCGTGGCAGCCACCCCGGTACGGAACGACCGGCACTGCGCTGCCGCTGCGCGTAGGCCGTGCTGGCGCCCGTAACGGCGCCGTAGGGCGGATTGAAGCGCGCGGCAGGGGCCGTGGCGCCCCCAGGGCGATTGCGGGCTGCAGGGGGGCGTTGCGCGGCTGCGGCGGCCGCGTTGCCGCTGCGCGCCGCCGGGCCGGCAATCCCAGCCGTGGCCGTGGCCCCCGCCCCCATCACCTGCGCCACCGCGCGCGCCGCCTGCGCCGCCTGCGCGCCCGCCGCCGCGGCACCGGCGTTCAGCCGCGCCGCCATTGCCGCCATCGACTCCCGCTTGGGGGGCGGCGCAATGCGGATCTGCGATTCGTCGATCACCCGCAGGGCATACGCCCACGATTCCACCGCCCAGCGCGCCATCTCCGGCTGCACGAATCGCTCGGTGCTCCATTGCAGCACGAACGAGGCGACCATCCCGTCGAAGCGCGACGTATCCACCGCCCCCGACGGGAGGCGGTCGCGCCAGCCGCGGCGCAACGCCTCGATGAGGAACTCCGCCAGCGGGCGCGCGTCGGAGCCGGTACGGTCGAGCAGGCGGTTGCGCAGCACGAACAGCGACGGCTTGTCCCAGCGCGTGGGGGATTCTGCCACCAGCTCACGCAAGGCATCGCGCATGCGCACACGCGGATCGAGCGGCGTCGTGATCACGCGCGCCTCATGCGGTCGTCGCTGTTCGCACCAGGGGACTACCTGGGGCTACGCCCACCCCCCGACTCAGTCGGGAAGGCGCCGCCCGGTCAACTCGGCCGTCACTACGCAATTCTGCAGCCTGCCCCAACGGAGGATCGCATCGGTGTGGGTTACGCTTTCGCCGGTGAATCCTTCCGGACCGAAACGGCCGCGCATGCGGAACTGCCAGTTCACGTTGTTCGTGGTACCGGAGCGCGGCTCGGAGATGAACTGGCCGTCGGAGTCGAGCGTTCCCAGCACTCCACGGGTGACGAGTGTGAACTGCCCGGCGCCCGGCGTATGCGACACCACTTCTTCGGTCTCGCGCCCGGCGCCGAGCGCGCGTGCCACGGCGTCGCAACTCTCGGTGCCGCTCACGTCGCGCACGCGCTGCGTGACGAGATACCGCCCCGCCACACCGGTGTCGCGGATGCGCGCGCCGTGCGCAACACGTACCGGTCGCCCTCCCGTGTGCGGCACACCCGTGGCGGGGGGCGGCGGGGCAGCCTCGGACGCCGGCAACGACAATGGCAACGGCAACGGCAACTGTAACGCGGAATCGGGGGCGGCCATCGCTGTCGCCACGGTCGGTGCCACTGGCTCCGCGGGCGTCGATGTACGCGCCCCTTCACCGGTACTGTCGCTCTCGGCCGGTGCGGCAGGGGCGGGGCGTCCGTTGAACGCGTTCATCAGCCCCCCGGTGATCACGACCAGCAGCGTGCCCAGGATCATTGCCGCGCGCCGCTCTACCGGCTGGAAGCGTGGCCCCGCGGGCGCGCTCGTCGAGCGCACCACCACACGGCCACTCTGCGCCAACGCCGCGAGGCTGGGCTGTTTGGGCTTCTGCCCCACCCGAAAGGACACGGGGCCACCGGCCCAACTGGGGACGCTCCGAAGCTGGGCCGGCACCTGCTGCGGCGTCACCGTCACCGGTCGCGGTGACGCCGCGCGCGCACCACCCGTCGTGCGGCCCACGCCCGATCCCGACGCGGCGCGCGCTGCGGACTGCGCCGCGGAGCGCGGATCGTCGTCGGTCCCATGGGCCGACGAGTCATCGCCCTCCGAAGCGACCCCCGCCATCACCTTGGGCGGCTCCACCACCGTCACCACGCCGAGGGCGCACGCCCACACATCGACCGCCCAGCGTGCCACATCGGGCTGCAGGTAGCGCGTGGACACCAGTTTGTGCACCAGTGGCGCCCGCAGGTTGGGCCACGCCGCGGCGGACTGCGGGCCACAGTCTGCGAGCACCGGGCGAACGGTGCGCCCGAGATCGAGCAGCAGCTCCACCAGCGGTCGGTAGTCGCTGCCGCACTCATCGAGCATCATCCCCATCTCCGCGCGCGTGACCCCCGACGACGCGTCGCCCACCTGTGGCCACACGCGCTGCAGCGCCGCGCCTACGCGCGTGAACGCATCACCGGAGTCGGCTGAGGGGCGGGACATGGCGAACCCTTGACAGGGAGCAGGAAGCGGGTCGCGGGATGCGTGTGGCAGGCAGGTGCCTGCCACACGTCGCGACACGGATTATGTCACGGATTGCGACACACGTTGCGACGAACGCGGGCGCAAGGATAGGGGGCGGCGCGTGATCGGAATCAGAGCGTCCCGATGCGCAGGACCCTTGCCGGCAACTCCTCGCCGATTCGGATCGTGAGCCCGCTCACAAGCTCAAGCGAGGCGTTCCGGCCGATCGTCGGACCATCCACCACATGCCACGGCACATCGCTGGTGTTCACCAGCCACCACTTGCCGCCGTGCTGCGCCACATAGCCGCGCGCGGTGCGGTCCGCCTTTTCATTCGGCAGTGCCCCGATGCGAAGATGCCAGTCGTGCAGCGCCAAATGGTGGAAGAGCACGAAGAGGTCCTGTTCGTCGACGAGGCCCTGCGGGGTCTCGCGCAACAGGTGCGCCACCAGCACCGGCCCTCCGAGACGCTCGTCGCCGCCGAGCGACGCGTTCGGCACCCCCGGTCCGACCAGCGTCCACTTGCCGCTCGGCAGCGGATGCAGGCGCTGCATGGTCTTGTACAGTGCCGATTCCCACTCGGCGGCATCGGCGCGCTTGGCCGGCGCGTGCAGGCCGTCCACGAACGTACGCGTGAAGCACTGCGCGAGATGCGGCCCGAGACGCGTGAACGGTACGGTGATGGGCTTGTGCGGCGGGTTGCGCCGGTCGGTGGGATGCTCGATGAACAGGGCACGCGCGCCCATGGAGAGCTGCTCGTCCTCTTCGGCCGAACGGGTGCTGTTCACGCGCTTGCCCTGCAGCGGATGCCGCTGCAGCAGCAGTTCGTAGAGCAGCACCGCGAGTGCGTGCTTGTCGGTGGCGATACTCGGCTGCGCCTTGCTGGCGAGCACTTCGGGGGCGATGTAACCGGGCGTGCCCAGTACCGACGGCGGCGCCACGCCGGGCACGACGAGCGAGTCGATGTCGATGATGCAGGCATCCCCGCCCTTGGGATCGACAAGCACGTTCTTGTTGGACAGGTCGGCGTGCGCGAGCCCCGCCATGTGCAGACGGCGCACCGCGCGCGCGAGGCGCACCGCCACCTGCAATCTGGTGAGCAGCGAGCCTGTCTCCGCTTGCGGCACGAACTTCGACGCCTTGCCGCCGGTGAACCAGCGGACTTCTTTTTCCTGCTTCGAGCCGAACCGGTCGGTGAAGTAGAAGTTGCCACGATAGGTGGGCGTGACGACGGCGAGGGGCGGCCACACCAGCTGCTGTCGCTGCGCAAAGGCCTGCGGCACCGCCTGCGGGCCATCGACCATTCCCACGGGCCAGCAGAAGTACGGCGACCAGTAGGCGCCGTTCGCGGCGAGGGTGGGGTTGTAGTTCGTGAGGATGCGGGTGAGCCGGTCCACGCGCTCGCGGCGATCGCTCAACGAACCGTAGTAGAACCCCACGGCAAACTGCCGGTCGCGGGTGAGGAACACCCGCTTCTCGGCGCCGGTGCCGACCGGTTCATCCTCGAGTTGCAGCGTCCGCCCGTCGGTGAGGCGGCAGTTCACGGTGCCCATGGTTTTGGCGAAGAGAAATGGCGTCGGCTAGCGCGCGGCATGCACGAGGCACAGCGTGCGGTCGTCGTTCTCACCGCGCTTCTCGAAGGCCAGCCAATCGGCGAGCGCCTGAACCGGATCGCTGGCCTGCAGCACGCTTGTCGTGCGTGCGGGCACGAGCGACGCGGGCAGCGCGGTCTCATCGGTGCTGCCGGTGAGCAGCGTGTCGATCAGCACGCCGGCATGCCGGGTGAACGGGTACCACGGGTCCTCCACGCCGTCAGTGGCGAGCAGTACCGTCTGCACGTCGTTCGCCGGCCGCTGCGACAGCGACCCCTGGAGCTGATCGAGTGCGCCGTCGTCGGGGAGGAAATGGGCGACCTCTCCCGAGTAGTCGCCGGTGGCCGCGGCGTGTGGATGCGTGAGCGTGCCGTCGTGATGACGGATGGCCATGGCGCCGTCGCCCACCTGCATCACCCCCAGCATCCCCTGATGCACGGTAGCCACCAGCAGCGTGGTGCGGAGGTCGCGTGGGGCCAGCCCAGTGCGTGTGCAGACGTCGCGCATCCGATCATGGGTGAGCTGCGCGGCGTGACGCAGGGCAGGGCCCAATGCTTCCCGCGGAGCACGCCCATGCAACAGGGCGTCGCGAAGCGCGTGGGTGACGGTGTAGGTGGCGATGGCACTGCCGATGCGGCTGTACTTCGCGGAGCCCGCGCCGTCGGCGACGGCGGCGCACCACCCCTGCTCGAAGTGCAGCAGGTGCCCGGCGTCTTCGCGGTGCTCGCCGCGATGCGCGTGCAGGCGACCGCGCCGCGCCGACAGCACGAGTGTCCAGCCATCGGCATGCAGCAGGCTGCCGGTGGCTTCGTGTGCCGCGGCCACGGTGGCGGTCTCGATCAGCCCCGGGGCGAGCTCATCGAGGTGCGCGCGCCACTCCTCGGGGCACCAAGGGACCTCGGGGGTGATCGTGGCCCACACCGCGCGCGCCGGAGGCGCTGCGGGAGCTGCTGCGGGAGCTGCTGCCACGACGCCCCCCTCCGCGGATGGCGCGGCGGGGGGTGTCAGCGGTTCGCGGGCGTCGGGTGCAGGAGTCGTTCCGGATGTCACGGCGTGTGCGCGCCGTTACGGAACGATCGTGATGCCCGGCGGCGGCGGCGGCAGCGTGATGCTTCCGCCGTCGGCCACCGCGCCCACCTTGGCGCTGGTCTGCTTGACGCTGGCCGACACGAAGCGGAAGAACGCCTTGAACGCATCCGGCGACATGTCCTGCATCTGGATCACGATCTCCGTGACCTGCTTGAGCACTTCCACATCGGCCTGATCGCCGCAGGCCACCGCGATGATGTTGGCGGGACGGCGCTCGCGAAGCTGTTGCGCGTACACGGGCCAGTCCACGTCGGTCGGCGCGCCGTCGGAGAGCACGAAGACCAGCGGACGCCAGTCGCCCTTCTGTTCGGCGGTGGTGCGCACGATTTCGCGGTCGAACGACTCGAGGAGCAGGCGCAGGCCGTCGCCGAAGTTCGTGGAGCCGCTGGCCACGAGCTCCGGCGGGTTGAACATCGCCACTTCGGTGAGCGGCACGAGCTGCTGGGCGCTGTTTGAGAACGTGAGCACCGACAGGTACGCGCTCTCGATGGCCTGCGGATCGCCGAGCAGGTCGCGGTGCAGCTGACGGATCCCCGACTTCACCGATTCGATGGGAGTGCCCTGCATCGAACCGGACACGTCGGCAAGGATGTACACGGGGAGACGGCGCGTAGACACGGATGGACTCGGTGGGGATGACGGAAGGAATGCGCCCGGCGGCAGCTCTCCGGCGGGCGTTCGCAGGATTAATGCGAAAGCAATGGGCAGGGTTTCGTGGTGGGGGGCACGCAAAACCCCGCGACGCCGAAGCGCCGCGGGGTGAAGCCGCGCGGCGGGCCAGAGGCCCTGTGCGCGGTACGTGGTACCGTGGTTAGCCGGTCGTCAGTTGACGCCGCCCACCACACCGGCCGGGGCCGGCTTGGCACTGCTGGACTTCATCGCGGGGGCCGCGGCGGGCGCGGCGGGTGCCGCTCCGGCCGTGCCGTCCTTGGCGGTGGTGTCGACGGCCGTGGTCATGATCCCCGGGAACGGCTTCCCATCCCAGTCGGCACGACCCCAGAGCGCCGGGAAGTCCTTCGCCATCTGCGCGCCGTAGAGCGGCTTGTAGGCGCCGTTGTGGCAGGTCACGCACTGGGCCTTGGGCGCGTCACCCATGGGACCAAGGCGAACCGCCGGATACACCGGCTGCAGGGGGGCGAGGTAGTTCTGGTTCACGTCGCGCAGCATGAGGATGCCGTGGTAGGCAGTCACACGCTGTGGCGGCGCTTCACGCCAGCTGGCGAACTGACGGGTGTTGTGGCAGTACGTGCAGTTCACCCCCAGGGAGCGGGACTGCGAAATCATGAGCGCGTACGTCCACTCCGTCTGCTTGACCGAGCTGCGGTTGGAATTGGGCGCCACGGCCTGGGTGATGACGCGCGCGCCGTCCCGGTCGAGGTAGTGCCGCAGGTAGTCGGTCTGGCTCGAATAGAACCAGAGGCCGTTCGGCAGCGGCTTGCCCATGTGACAGGTGTAGCAGGTCACACCGGTGTTCTTCACGTGCTGGGCGTAGCTCCCGTTGATGTTGC
>CAZNZG010000194.1:0-6585 GCA_964577455.1 uncultured Gemmatimonas sp.
GAGAAGTGCAAGCGAAATCTCCCCAAGCTGGCGCCCGTCCGTGCAATCGCGTATACGATGGGCCTCGATCTAGCGGTCAATCTACTTGACCACCAATGGCGGCCGAGCATTACACAAGTTGATGCGGCAATTGCGAGATTCAATCAGACATCCGAGTACTGCGCCAGCGATCTTCTTGCGTCCAGAATTGGCGAGTCACTCATAAGAATCGGCCAGCACGAACGGGCGTTCGGGATTCTTCAGGAATACTTACAAAAAAGGCGGAGAGAGCGCTGTGCTCCTTCCGCCTCCCTGCAACGAGTTCTCGACAAGCTAAGGCTACGAGCACCTTCGCTCTAAGCGACCGCTGGCGTTCGCTTGCGCTTCCTTACGATATCAAAAATCTGCGTTAGGGAATAAACATTCCCATGGTCGTTCTTATCGAATAGGCGGGCAAAATCGGGAGACGCCATCAACGAATCGCAGATTTCCGGATCGAACTGGATGCCGCGCCACTTCTTCAGTTCATCTCGAACTTCCGCCTCACCGAGCGCTTTCCGGTAAGGCCGATCGGTGGTCATCGCGTCGATGGTATCCGCGAACATGATGATGCGGGAGGCAAGGGGAATATCCCTACCCTTGAGCCGATCAGGATATCCGGAGCCGTCCCAGTTCTCGTGATGATGGCGAACTGCCGGCACGATGTCCTGTAGCTCGCTGATCTTTGCGACTAGTTCAGCGCTCTTGATCGGGTGCAACTCCATGATCGCTCGCTCCTCGGGCGTCAAGCGACCCGGCTTCATCAAGATGGGGGCAAAGATCTCGTGGATCTTTCCTACGTCATGAAGAAGTGCGGCCTTTGAGACAAGTTCGACCTCTTTGGGCGATAGTCCGATGACCTGAGCGATGATCCGAGAGAACCTACGGACTCGTTGAGAATGGCCGGACGTGTATGGATCCCGGAACTCGACCGTGTGAACAAAGAGCTCCAAGAGTTCCTTGTTCGTTGTCTCTAGCTGGTGCTTCGATTGATAAGTGAATCGAAGTACAACTAGCATTCCGCAGAACCCAATGATTCCCCAGATACCCCAGTCTACATATGCCCGTGCAAAGGCATAAACCGCGAGCACAGCAACGACATCATAGGCCAAGCCAGCCACGTTGCCTTTGGCCCATGTCTTGATGATGCTCTTCCCTTCGGCCAAGCCGATCGCCGCTGCTACGGCAAAGGTATTGAAGAGCAAGAAGACCACGACCGCAGCCGTATGCGGCACTGGCTGAAAGGTCTTGTCGATCTGGAGCGCTACACCGCCGAGCTTTACGTAGGTGAAGGTCCCGACCGCGCCAGCGAGTACAATCTGCGCGACATTGAACGCTCGCTTGATTCCGGACTTCGGCTTGACTGCCTCAGCGAATAGCGCCCCAACACCGATGGCACCAAGCGTGGCCCAAGACGGATACAGGACTATCGCGGTGAGGTAGGGGATAAATGAAATCTCCCCAAACGTGCTCCCCTGGATTCGATAGCTAGAGATTGCCCCTAGAAAAGCTACGAAGGCGAGAAGCCCGGGAACTAGAAACAGTTCGGCTGAGAATTCCGGGCGATACCAATACGAAAAGACAAGCGATGCCGCAGCAGCGGCAACGATTCCGTAAACGTAGGCGATTACGCTTGTCTTCATGAGAGAGGGTGCCCCGTCAGTCGGCTGATTAAATCAGCCCCACGTCTTCAGATCGGCGAAGAAAATCGCCAGAACTGCATTCACGAGCGTGGCCATGAATTCCATCGGACGTCACCTCCCATCGGGTCAGTCACGCGTGTCCCGCTCGGGACTCCACGTGCTAGGTCGAGGTTGGCTCCGCTCCTACTACTGGCCTGCCCGCTCAGCTCCGCTCTAGACGACTGACGGGGACTTTTTGGGGTTCGTCGAAATGGGACGAAGAAAGGTGGATGATCCGAACGCGGCTGCCCGCGCTCTAACGCTCGAGATGTACCCAGCGGTTGGTCGCGTCGAGCACCGAAAGGACGGCACTCGTTTCCGCGCTCTCCCGCACTTCACAGCTTCCCGTCAGACACACCGGCTCGCGACCCACACGCGCCGATACGCTCACGAACACGAACTCCCGATCGAAGGCGTCGATCAGCTTGGCCCCTTCGAGCGCCAGACTCCGTTCGCCTCCGGGCGTGGACTTCATGGCCGAACCGATCGCCTGCAGCGTTGCCCGCGCCGCCAGCTCGATCCGTGACCGCTCCGTCTCCTGCCCCTCGGCTTCGCCCAGGTACTCCTGCCCGTCACGCGACAGCGTGACCCGGCACAGCACCCCACGCGAACGGGACCGGCGTACCTCCACATCTTCGAAAATCAGCACCCGGCGCCCCGACGCCGCGTCGGGCAGGGGGACCGTAGAAAAGGACGATCCAGATCGGCCAACGGCACCGAACTCGGCCGACGCCGCCCCGGACGACGGCGGCGTGACCACCCCCGCGGGGCTCACCGGCGTGACCGGGGTCGACACGGGGGTCGCGGCCGGCGGCACATGCGCGCCACCGTACGGAGCGCCGCCCGCAATGGCGCTCAACCCCACCGGCGCAGCCGGCTCGGCGGGCACATCGGTCGCACGCGGTGCGTCGAGGGTCGTCGCAATGGAGATCTTCCGGTGGTTCACCCGGAGACCGAGCTGCGCCATGAGCGCGCTCTCGATGTTGCGGACCGTGTTCTTGGGCGGGACCTGATCCGTGGTGAGAACATGAATCTCATCCACCGCCCCCATGTCGCTCGGGACGATCCGAACCGATATGACGCCGGGAAGCGTCGCGATGAGCTCTTCCGCGCGACGGATGGGCAACACACTGCCGGCAATGCTCCCGGGAGCATTCGACGGTGTTGTCATACCGAAATTGACGGGAATGGACAGATCAGGCTCCGGTGCGAGGGCAAACCGGTTTGGAGGGGTCCGGCTGTCAACCGGGCCAATATGTGGCCGCGGCTGCTGGTCCCGCAAGGCTCAAAAACGCCCAACGTCTTGTCCCGCATGAAGGTAACCGCCCAGACCTCAAGTTTCGTCGAGGCCGCCATCCCCTTCCAGCCCCTCCTCCCCCTCGTATTCCCGCAGCTTCCGGTAGAGCGTCCGCTCGCCGATCCCGAGCAGTTCCGCCGCTTTCCGGCGGTTCCCCCCCGTATCCCGCAGCGCGCCCTGGATCGCCACCCGCTCGATCTCGGCCATCGTCATCCCCGGCCCGAGGGTGATCACCGTGGTGGGCGGGCTCTGGTCCCGCGGTTCGATCCCGCGCACCACACCGTACCCGGTGCCGGACACCACCTCGGCACCGATGGCCGGCGACATCCCCCCGCCGTTCGGGCGCACATCACCCACCCAGGCGCCCGGTGCTGGACGTGTCTCGACGTCCATGCGACGACGAAGCTCTTCCACCTGCAACTTGAGTTCGACGAGTGAGCGCACGATGAACTCGAGCTCGCGCCCCTGCGCCCGCTCACTTCCCTGCACCATCGGCCCCACATGCACGGGGAGCAGTCGCCGACCGCCGCCCTCGCGAATCGCCCGCGGAATGTCGTCGGCCACGATCTCGCGACCGTGCGCCAGCACGACCATGCTCTCCACCAGATTGCGGAGCTCACGCACGTTGCCCGGCCACGGATACTCCACGAGCAGTTCGAGTGCCTCGCCGGTGATCCCGTTGAACTCGCGATCGTGCATCGCCGAGAATTCCGTCACGAAGCGCCGCACGAGCAGCGGAATGTCGTCGCGCCGCTCACGCAATGGCGGCAGATACACGCTCAGCACGTTGAGACGGTAGAAGAGATCGGCCCGGAACGCCCCCTCCTCCACATGCTCGCGCAACGGGCGATTCGTGGCCGCCACGACACGGACATCCACGGGAATGGCCTGTCCACCACCGACCCGCGTGACTTCCCGCTCCTCGAGCACACGCAGCAACTTCACCTGCGTGCTCGGTGGGATCTCGCCGATCTCGTCGAGGAACAGCGAGCCGGTGTCGGCCAGTTCGAAGCGCCCGAGGCGTCGCTCGGCCGCTCCGGTAAAGGCGCCCTTCTCGTGCCCGAACAGCTCGCTCTCCAACAGCGTTTCCGGCAGCGCCCCCACATTCACGGCGATGAACGGCTTGCCGCGACGCGGACTGAGACGGTGCACCGCACGGGCCACCAGCTCCTTGCCGGTGCCGCTCTCCCCTTCGATCAGTACCGTGCTGGTGACCGGTGCAATCTGCTCCACTTTCACCAGCACTTCGCGGATCGCCGCGCTTTCGCCCACCAGACCAGTGGCTTCCGCCAGCCGCCGACGCTCGAGGCGCCGACGGATACTGTCGACGACATCGTCGATCACGACGGGCTTGGGCCACATTTCGGCGTACCCCACATCACGCAGCCGCTCGAGCATGAGCGGATCGGTCACGTCGGTAAAGCCGATGACCGCCACGTTGTCCCACAGGAGATGCCGCACCAGCGCGATGTTGGCATTGTCGAGCAGCGCGCCCGTCAGCACGAGCACCGTGGGCCGCGCCCGGCGAAGATCACCGCGCACATCGTCCATCGGCGAGATCGTGACCGTGGCCACCCCCTGGGCCTCGAGCGCGGCGTTGAGGCGCACCGCCGGCTCGACATCGGTCATCAGGATGGCGACCACGCCGGCGGCGGCATCCTCCACGCCACCGCGTCCGGCCGACGGACGCGCGCGCATGCTCACGCCTTCCCCGGTCGCTTGTAGAAGGGAAGCTTCACCACACGCGCTGGCACTTCCTTGCCGCGGATCTCCACCGCGAACGTGGTCCCCTCGACGGCCGCGGCCGACGGCAGATAGCAGGTACCCACGGGGATGCCGAGGGTGGGGCTCATGGTGCCGCTGCACACTTCGCCGACCTTGACGCCACCATAGATCACGGGATAGCCGTGGCGGGGGATGGCGCGCTCATCGAAGGTGAAGCCCACGAGCTTGCGGTCGGTCCCCTCCTGGTGCTGGCGCACGAGGACGTCCTTGCCGAGGAACGGCTCGGCCTTTCCGAGCTTGACGAGCCAGTTGAGCCCCGCCTCAAGCGGCGTGGTGCGGTCGTCGAGTTCGTTCCCGTACAGGCACATCCCCGCCTCGAGCCGGAGCGAGTCACGGCAGCCGAGCCCCGCCGGCGTGACCGTACCGCTCGCCATGACCGCGGCCCACACCTGCTCGGCCTTCGTGTGGTCGAAATACAATTCGAAGCCGAGTTCCCCCGTATAGCCGGTGCGCGAGATGATGCACGGGACGCCGGCCACGTTGCCCTCGGTGAACCAGTAGTACTTGATGCCGTCGAGCGGTACGTCGGCGAGCGCGGCAACGACCGCCGGCGCCTGCGGCCCCTGAATGGCCAGCAGGGCGGTTTCGTCGGAGATATCGGTCATCGTGCAGTCGAAGCCGGCACGGTGGGCCTCGAGGTGCGCGAGATCCTTGTCGCGGTTGCTCGCGTTGATCACGAGCATCAGATGGTCCGCGAACCGATAGACCAGCAGGTCGTCGACGATCGTGCCGTCGGCGCGCAGCAGCGTGCTGTATTGCACCTGCCCGATGCCGAGGGCAGCCACGTCGTTGCTGGTCACCGACGACACGAAACGGATGGCGTCCGGGCCGCGCACGATCACCTCGCCCATGTGCGAGACATCGAACATGCCACACGCCTCGCGGACGGCCTTGTGTTCGACGGTAATGCCGGTGGGGTACTGCACCGGCATCTCGTAGCCGGCGAAGGGGACGATCTTGGCGCCGAGGGCGACATGGACCTCATGGAGCGGGGTACGCTTGAGGGCGCCGGAAGCGGGAGCAGTCATGGATGGGATCGGAGAATCGGGCACGATGACGGTGCGACTATTGCAAGATGCGCAAATTGGCAGACCAATGCCAGAACTGCAGCCCGATCCAATGGGGAGGCGAGGGGTCGGGCTTGCCTGTTTAGATATACGCTATTAGTTATATATGCATATCACCGGCCCATCGGGCCGCACAATGCCCTTCCCCAGGAGACGCCACATGCTCGTTCGCCAGAGCTTCGATCCGGCCCTCGCCCAATACGCGTACCTCATCGGATGCCCGCGATCCGGCGAGGCCATCATCATGGACCCCGAGCGCGACATCGACCGCTATTACGCGCTCGCGGCAAAGCACAACCTGCGGATCGTGGCGGCCGCCGACACGCACATCCACGCCGACTATCTCTCGGGGCTGCGGGAATTCGCTGAACGTGGCGTGCGCGTGTACGCGAGCGACGAGGGGGGTGCCGAGTGGCGATACGAGTGGCTGCTCGACTCGACCTACGATTATCGCCTGCTCAAGCACGACGATCGGTTCAAGGTCGGCAACATCGAGTTCGTGGCAGTCCACACCCCTGGCCATACGCCCGAGCACCTCTCGTATGAAGTGATCGATCACGGGAGCGGCGCCACGGATCCGATCGGGATCGTCACCGGTGACTTCGTCTTCGTGGGTGATCTTGGACGTCCCGACCTGCTGGAGGAAGCGGCGGGCGTGAGCGGCACCATGATCCCCGGCGCGCAGCAGCTGTATCGGTCGGTACAGCGGTTCCGCAAGCTTCCGGAGTACACGCAG